>NZ_JASTLB010000004.1:300000-518462 GCF_030499535.1 Streptomyces sp. TG1A-8 | reverse complement strand
CTTGCCGGTGCCGGAGTCGCCAATCAAGCAGAGTGGCTGGCTCTTCTTGATCCACTCGCAGCTGGCAAGCGTGTGGATGGTGGCCGGGGTCGATGTTGGAGTTGGCGTCGAAGTCGAATGCTCGCAGGGACTTCTCCCGCGGGAAGCCAGCGGCCTTGATCCGCCGTTCCGAGCGGCGCCGGGCCCGGTCGTCGCACTCGGCCATCAGCAGCTCGGCGAGGCAAGCCGCGGTAGGTCATCTGGTCCTTCACCGCCCGGGTCGGCGATGCCGGGAACTCGTTGCGGATGACGGGAAGCTGCAGCATGCGGCAGGCGGTGTCGATGGCTGGCGCTCGGCGGCCTGCTCGGTCAAGCCTCGCTGGCGGGGCAGGGTCACTGGGCTTCTCCCTCGGTGGTGCTGCCGCCGGCGCGACGACGTCGGAGCAACTGGTCATAGGGGGTCACCGACGGCAGGGGCCTGGTGTCCGGGCGGGAGATGGGACAGGCCTTCCACTCTTGTGCAGGGACGTCACGTTCGCCGCCGGTGTGCCAGGCAGCGGCCGGCTTGCCAGGTCGGGTTCGGTCTCGGCCTGGGCTGCCTTGCGGGCCTCCAGGGCGACTGCGTCGGCGGTCATCGCCCCGGCGCGCAGGGCTGCGGCCAGACCGGCGACGATGTGCTCGTGCGGCAGGTGCCGTCCCAGCAGCAGGACCTCGATCAGGGCCCGGGCGCCGTCCCGCTCGCCGTGGGACCTTCTGAGCCTGAGCCCACCAGGCGTCGTGGACGTGGGTGAACTTGCCTGCTGAGCGGGCTTGCTCGAGGGCGGTGGAGCCGGGGAACGCGCCGGGCTTGCGGACCAGGACCTCCAGGTAATGATCCAGATCCAGGCGGACGGCGCCCTTGGCGATCAGCCTCTCGTGCCGGGCCACTTCCACGTTCTGGTTGTAAACCACCAGGTGAGAAGCATGCAAGACCACCCGCCACCCGCTTGCCGATCAACCGGATCGGCACCGAGTAGCGGTTTGTGCGGACCGGGATCTGGCCGTAGCGGTCGACCCGCGGGGTGAACAGCCTGGCCTGTCTCGAACGGCTCCTCGGGCAACGGCAGCAACAACGGCTGCTCGAGTGCGAAGCACTCCGCGACGGTCTTGGACCGGGCACCGATGCGGCGTGCGTCGTCCTGCCGGTCCCACAGCTCGACCATCTCGTTCAGCTCGGCGAGCGAGGCTACCTCGGGGACGGGAACGAAGTGGTTGCGGCGGAAGTAGCCGATCTGCCCCTCGACGCCGCCCTTCTCATGGGCGCCTTCGATGCCCGGACGGCAGTAGAAGCTCTCGATGCCGAAGTGCGACTTGAAGGCGATCCACCGGTCGGCCTCGACCCTGGCCCGGCTCAGTCCCAGCACCCGGGCGACGGCGGCTTTGAGGTTGTCGTAGCGGACCTTGCTCCGCGGGGCACGCCGCCCAGCGTCCGCAGCGCGTGGACATGGCCTTCGAAGAAGGCTTCCTGGCCGCAGGAGGCGAACACTCGGTGGACGGCCTTACCCGAATACGAAAGGCGGAAGGAGAACAAGTAGCAGGTCACCAGCTCGCCGGCGAGGCGGATCGTCACGTCGCCGAAGTCAACTTCCGCCTCGTGCCCGGGCGTGGTGGGTCTGCGGGACGCAACGCCTCCAGCGGGGCCTTGCCGGACTCGACCAGGATCTCCGGCTTCCGGGCGGCAACGTAGTAGCGGACCATCCCGTAGGAGACGTCCGCCCCGTGCTCGTCGACCAGGCGGTGAAAGATGCGGGTGACGGTGTGCCGCTGCTTGCGCGGAGCATCCAGGTCGGCGCGGAGGATGCCGTCGATCACCGGCTTGTACGGGTCCAGAGCGGTCGCCCGGGGCGGCAGCTTCTTCCGAGGCTCAGGCCAGGCCGAATCCAGTGCCTTGCGAACCGTCCGCCACGTCACGCCGTGCTTGCGCTCGAGCTCTCGCATCGACATGCCGCCGCGATGGTCACGCCGGATCGCCGCGTACAGCTCGACCTTCGACAACTGCGGCATGACCAGCACCTTTCACCAGGAGCATCCCGATGCTGCCCTGGCAAGAGACCCGGTGCCTCCCAAACTCATCAACACCACCCGTCCGTGGAACGGGGCGCCTCCCAAACTCATCGACAAGCGACGTCACTACTGCTCGATAAAGCCAGTTACGGTCTTCGGTGTAACTTCCGATCATGGAAGTAGCACCTGATGAGTGACGTGACTGTCTCTGCCGAGGCGGTTGAAGAGGTCCGGCCGTCCGAGTTGTCGGCGGAACGTGCTGGACGAGCAGTTGATCGGGCAGTTGGTCGACCGGGCCCGCGCGAGCGGGCTGCAGCTGACCGGTGAGGGCGGGCTGCTGCAGCAGCTGACCAAACGCGTGCTGGAGTCCGCTCTCGAAGGGGAGATCACCGACCACCTCGGCTACGAGAAGCACGATCCGGCCGGTGCCGGCAGCGGCAACAGCCGCAACGGGGTCCGGTCCAAGACCGCGCTGACCGATGTCGGGCCGGTTCAGATCACGGTGCCGCGTGACCGCGAGGGAAGCTTCGAGCCGCAGATCGTCAAGAAGCGCCAGCGGCGGCTGACCGGTGTCGACGAGATGGTCCTGTCGCTGTCCGCGCGTGGTCTGACGCACGGTGACATCTCCGCCCACCTGGCCGAGGTCTACGGCGCGAGCGCGTCGAAGCAGACCATCTCGACCATCACCGACAAGGTCATGGACGGGATGGCCGAGTGGCAGAACCGCCCGTGGCACCCGGTCTATCCGGTGGTCTTCATCGACTGCGTGCACGTGAAGGTACGCGACGGGCAGGTGGCGAACCGGCCCATATACGTCGCACTCGCAGTCACGGTGGACGGCACCCGCGACATCCTCGGCCTGTGGGCCGGCGACGGCGGCGAGGGCGCCAAGTACTGGCTCCAGGTCCTGACCGAGATCAAGAACCGCGGTGTCGAGGACGTGTGCATGGTCGTCTGCGACGGGCTCTAGGGCCTGCCCGACTCCATCTCGGCGGTCTGGCCCTAGGCGGTCACCCAGACCTGCGTCGTCCACCTGATCCGGGCGTCCTTCCGCTATGCGGGCCGCCAGGACTGGGACAAGATCTCCCGCGCGCTCAAGCCTGTCTACACGGCTCCGACCGCAGATGCGGCGGAAGACCGGTTCCTGGAGTTCCAGGAGGAGTGGGGCGCCAAATATCCGGCGATCGTGAGGCTTTGGGAGAACGCCTGGGCCGAGTTCGTACCGTTCCTCCAGTTCGACGCCGAGATCCGCCGTGTCGTCTGCACCACCAACGCGATCGAGTCGGTCAACGCTCGCATACGGAAAGCCGTCCGGGCCCGTGGGCACTTCCCGAACGAGGCCGCAGCCCTCAAATGCGTCTACATGGCCGTCATGAGCCTCGACCCCACCGGCCAGGGACGCAAACGCTGGACCATGCGCTGGAAGCCCGCCCTGCAGGCTTTCGACATCGCCTTCGACGGTCGACTCTCCGTCGGCCGCCGCTAAATCACACCACCCGAGTTACACCGTTGGCTGGACAGACCCCCTCCTGGTACTGCTCGGTTGGGATCGCAACCCCGAGCTACCAAGAGGCCCTGCCGCTATGCCCCGACCACCGAGAGATCACCCGAACAGGAACCCTGTTCGGGTGATCAAGCCTGCCGAACGGTAAGCGGATGGCGTCTAAGAACTCCTAACGAAATGATCTTCGAGGTGGTTGGATCACTACGGCAGCGATGATCTGGGGGTGCGAAGTGGCACGGCCGAAGCCGTGGGAAGTCGACGACGAGCTGTGGGCGGTGATCGAACCGCTGCTGCCCAAGGTCGAGCGTCGGGCCCGGCACCCAGGGCGCAAGCGGCATCCGGACCGGCTGGTGTTCCAGGGCATCCTGTTCGTCCTGCACACCGGGATCTCCTGGGAACACCTGCCGCAGGAACTCGGCTTCGGCTCGGGCATGACCTGCTGGCGACGCCTGGCCGAGTGGACCGGGGCCGGCGTGTGGCCCCGACTGCACGAGGTCCTCCTTGCCAAGCTCCGCAGCGCGAACGCCCTGGACTTCTCCCGAGCGGCCGTCGACGGCTCCCACATCCGCGCGCTAAAGGGGGTCCCAAGACCGGACGAAGCCCTGTTGACCGGGGCAGAACCGGCAGCAAGCACCACCTGATCACCGACGCCACCGGCATCCCGCTCGCCGCCACGCTGACCGGCGGCAACCGCAACGACGTCACCCAGCTGATCCCTCTGCTGGAGGCGATACCGCCGGTGCGGGGCAAGCGAGGCCGGCCCCGACGCCGCCCGGACGTGGTGCTGGGCGACCGCGGCTACGACCACGACAAGTACCGCCGGCTCGTCCGGGACCTGGGCGTGAAGCCACTGATCGCCCGACGCGGCACCGAACACGGCTCCGGACTCGGCACCCAACGCTGGGTCGTGGAACGCGCATTCGCCCACCTGCACTGGTTCCGCCGTCTGCGGATCCGCTGGGAGATCCGCGACGACATCCACGAAGCCTTCCTCACCCTCGGATGCGCGCTCATCTGCTGGAGGCGCCTGACGTCATTGCGATAGGAGTTCTAAGGACATATACAGAACCCCGCGCGGGATGCGGTGCGTTGGAGAGCGCTGACGACGCGGTCGCGGGCAGCGTCATCCTTGAGGCAGGTGCGGGCCCGGGCCAGCGGTGAGGGGTAGCAGGCGGGCCCCGGTCCCCGCCCGGGCAATGCCCTCATCTGTCAGCACCGCGCCGACGCGGAATCCGCGCCACGGGCGTTTCACCTGTGCGGAGTTGAGCAGGAGAATGCCCGGGCCGGACTGCTCGACGTGCGGGACCACCGGATATCAGACTGGCGTTTCGCTGGGGTTGCGATCGACGGAACTTGAACGCCGGGACCGCTGCGGCACACAGGATGAATAGCATAGCTGCGACAGCCCAACCGACTCCACCGAATTGGATGACGACGAAAGAGGCAATGAAGAGGGCCCACAGCACGTTCCGCCGTGGCACTGAGACTGTAAACGGCGAGAAAGCGCGTCCTCTTGTCCTCAGGGGCCAATTCCACGGATATCCACCAACTGGCGGCAATGAATCTGGCCTCTCCAAGCGTCAGTATCGCGACACCGAGGATCAGGCCCCCGCCCAGTAGCCAGCCCGAGAACAGCCAGAAAATTCCAATGACCGACGCTCCCCCAGCCAGCATGAATGCGGCCTGCACAAGGGCGCGGGACGCGACCTCTGTGGTCACGATGTCGCGAGACATCCTCGGCTGTGCGATAACTGTTATCGCCGTATTGACGAGAAGCACCAACCCGACGAGACCTGCGGTGGCATCGTCCCGATCCGAGATTTGCAGCGGTATGGCCACCGTCAGCAGAGCATCCGACAGCAGGAAGAAAACCGACAGGGCAACGAAGGAAAGGTACCGCGGATTGGGCCACTCTCCGGAAAAAACGTTACGTCGCTTCATTACGGCCAAGGTGCCAGCGGTGTCCACCGGTTTCATCAGGATAGCCGCTATGAAGAAAGAAAGTCCGTTCAACACCATGATCAACGGATAACCGAAATCCGGGTTGAGGAAGATGGCTACTGCCACGATGAGGGCACCTGAAACCGACCCCGGCGTTCTGGAGCGAATACCGCCAGGCCATGATCTCGACGCGTTGATCAGAAGGAAGAACGGCGGCCAGAAGAGCTTGGGAGGCCGGATTGGAGAGGCGGTCCGCAATGGTGACGACGAGCGTCACTGCTATGAACAGGGGAACGGAGTCGGCCAATAGGTAAGAAGAGTACAGAAGTCCGCGAAATATATGGAGGACAATAATGATCCGCTTGAGATCAAAGCGCTCCAGGAAGGCACTGAGGGGCACCGTGGTGACCAGCGTGACGAGCGCACAGACCGACAGCGTGAAGGCGACGGTGTCGTCTGGTATACGCAGGTGAGAGCTGAAATAGAGAACCGAGCCAGACATGAAGGCGCCAGTTCCCGTTGCGTTCACCAGCGCCGTTACCAACAGTGACTTCACTGTTGTCGAGGCGGTCAGGACGGGGTGATTTCGAAACATAGTGGACTTCATTCCCGGCGATGTGATGTGGAACGGCGAGTCGCCAGCCTTACGGCATAAAACAGAAGTAGGTGGAAACTGTGGCTATGGAGAACGCCGTCAGCGTGCCAGGGAACAGAAAGGTGAACGCGGCATGCATGATCAGGCCGGCTGCGAGGGCGTACGGCCACAGCCACGGGGTCAGAACCGCGACAGGCAGGGCAGCCTCCAGAACAAGGACCGAGGTCATCACAAACCGAAGTATCTTGTCACCAGGCTCTACCTTCGAAACCCAAGAACGAAGCGTCGCCGGGTACCAACCGTCAAAGTGATGACGCTGCGACTGCTCGGCAAGGGTGTATCTCAACACCGACACGACGACCGTTCCGGAAATGAAGGACGAGTTTGCCTTTCGGAATACACCACCGATGTAGAGAGCACTGATAGTCAAAGCCACTGCACTTTGACAAAAACGTGATCCGTGCGCGGAGGCGATAACCTGCCAAGCAGACTGCGGGTCCCCTTCCATCAGGTGCATGAAGGGGTCCCACAGAGGAGGCAGCGACGGAGTGAATATGAAACAGCACGCTAGCAGAGTAAAAAAGTTCACATGAAACTTGAAGTGGATGAATCCCTCGAAGGCGAAACAGAGAGCCAAACCCGCGGCTGACGTTTGGGGGATAACCCCGAGGAACAGCGCCAAAGAGAAGGCAAATCGCGCGATGATAAAGACTCGGTAGTGAATCGCCGTCGGCATTCTCTGTCGGTGCTTCAGGTGACGCGCGCGCAGCCTGAAGTAAAGGTAGGTTGTCGGCTCGTAGTAGCCGACATATTCGCGCTTGAACTCGATCGCGATCTTGATGAGGCAGGCAAGTGCGAACCCGGTCCTTGCCAGCCATAGGCCCCCGGCCGGGCCATCACCCACCAGAATGTCTATGAATTCCTCAGTCGACCACACGAGATTCCTCAACGATCAGCTGAAACGTTTTCATATCCTCACGTACGTCGACCGTTCCGCAGAGATCGTTCATACCGTGTACGCGGGCCAGGTAGTAGAGGAAGAGTCTTACTTCCTGGTTGCTCATGTTCAATTGGGTGTGCGGAAGGAAATCCCAGATATTCAGTTCCGCACCACTGCTGCGGCTATGGAGCGAGAAACTCGATGTCTTGACTCCGGCAAACATATGCCACGTGGCAAAACCCGGCTTCCTACGGGCAGAGCGCCAAATTAGCAGGCCGAGATAAGCTGCCAAGGTGAGAGCAGCAAGGTATGCCATGGTCGTGTCGGCTCCGAACGGCTACGTCTCGAGCGAGGTCAGGTGGCCTCGATGGCTGCAATACGTTGAGCAGGTGCTAAGCCCGTAGGCCACAGTTCGAGAGATTTCTTGTAACACTGGACAGCCTCTTGCGCCTCGCCCAGCCGCTCCCAGCAGCGGCCGGCATTGAACCAAGCGATACGTCCGAGCGGGACCTGGAATCGCGCAGATGTCAAGTACGCTTGCAAAGCTCCGAGTTCGTCGCCATCTCTTCTCCGCAACTCGCCGACTTGAAGCCAGGCCTTGCTGTCGATGGGGTCGATCTTGGAGACCATCTCCTCCATCAAGTCCCTACTTCTTGTCTTATTGCCGAGGGCAGCTTCGGTCCGGGAGGCCGATTCCACGGCAGGGTACATATTCTCGGTTGCCAAGATGCGGGTGCGGTCATCATGACCGACCAGTTCACGAGCAATACCGAGCCATCTGTCCAGATCGGCACGGAGGTCGTCGTGGCGGCCGTTGAGGAAGGGTTCGAAGGCAGCAGCTCGGTAAAATCTGCTCGTCGTCAGCGCCTTCTCGAAGTCATCCACATGCGGCAGAGCAACATAACGCTCTAGTGCCTCAGAACCTCGTCCATGCCACTTCGCCAGCTCTGGAAGTTGCTTCAACTGAGCGCTGGCAACAATGGCCAGGATGCACAGAGAGAGCCGAGTCCTAGCATAAGTCACGTCCGAGCCGAGTTCGAGGTACAACCCCTCGAACTCTCGCTGGTAGTCGCGCCGACCCAGGTGAATTATGTGATTTATGAAGATACCGGTGTAGCGGGCGTAGGAGTATCCTGGCCCCGTACGGTCCGGAACGGCCTTCAGGAGGTCCCGGGCTTTCTCATGAAAGCCCAGGTATGAAATCGTTCTGGCCAGTAGGGCCAACTCCAGCGGATCCTCCGGCAGATCCACTACGTCATCGGCCAAGCGTCGTTTCGCAGGGCTGCCCGGAACTTCGATCCAGTCCTCAAAGTCTGCCTGAGCGGCGGCGTTGGGCAGGTCGGCCAGATCGACCGCCTTGGACAGTTCGGAGCGAAACGTGGTGATCATGGAGCGCTGCAGATAGGGGCTTGCGAACCACGGCTCGGCCTTACGTGTATATGCATCCCAGGCCAAGCAGGGCGCGTGCGTGAAAATCGGAGCGTCTGTCGGCCTTTCTCCCATGTCCAGGTACGGAGCAAGATGACGCTCCAAGGAGAAGACAGACATGTCATCTGCGAGTGTCACTGTTTTCTCTCCCAATAGATCGCCCCCTTGCCCGTGCAGGCGAGGGGGCGATCTCTTATTTGTTCAGTTGTCAGTCAAGGTGAACGGGGGCACCCGCGATAACCGTGCCCTCGAGGTCCGTGTAGATGTCATCGTTCATCTGCTCAGCCATGACAACCTCCGTAAAATTCTTTCAGAAAACTTCCCCCGACTGGAGGAATGGAATGATCGTAGGTGCGGCTAGTTGCACTGGTCAAGGATCTATTTTCGGTCAAGTCATGCCTGGTCAGCGCATCTTTTTCCCGTAAAACACCTTATGCCCGAATTTTTCTCATATGTCAAAGGCGTGACTCAACGCGACGACGCGAGCCGTACGCACCCCCGTGGGAATGCCCCCCAGGCGGCGCGTCATGATGGTCTATGGCAACTATCGAAACCTGGCACTTCAGCCGAGATCTGGGCGCCTTTCTCGACCACACGGAGACATTCCTCCGCTCACAGCCGACACTGCACACCGTGCTACTGACAGTGACCAATGCACTTCGTCAAGCAGGACCGATGGCGCCCGGCCCGGGAGCACCGCTCTTCGGCACGCTCGCTCAAGACGGGCACACGCTGGCTGCGTTTGTATACACGCAGCAGCACGGGTTGGTCGTCTCACCGTTGTCCGAGCCCGCGGCCGCGGCTCTGGCGGCTCGTCTCGCGGACGAAGGGGAGACCCCGCACAGTTTCTCCGGCGACCGTGAGAGTGTCGAGGCGATCGTGAACGCCTGGCGACAGTGCACCGGAGACGCCGTCGTGCAACACCGCCGCGAACGTCTCTACAGCCTCGATACTCTGACTGCCCCTGCTCGGATGCCCGCAGGCCGGGCGCAGGTCGCTGATCAGGCGGACCGTTCCCTACTCATGCGCTGGGCGCAAGAGTATGCCACCGCTATCGGCGAGCCCGACGGGCGCGACTTCGGCAACTGGGCGGACACGCGCCTCGCCTACGGAGGAGTCACCCTATGGGAGAACGACGAAGGCGAACCCGCCGCCATGGCTGGCTGCTCACCCCTCATCGCTGGCCAAGTCCGGATCGCACCCGTCTACACGCCGATCCACCTTCGTGGGCACGGATACGGAAGCGCGGTCACCGCTGCTGTGGCGCAAGCCGCCCTAGTCGGCGGCGCGGACAATGTGCTCCTCTTCACGGACCTCGCCAACGCCACCAGCAACGCGCTCTACCAGCGCCTCGGCTTTCGCCCTATAACCGACTTTGTCAGCTACCGCCGCTACGGGCGTGGGTCAGTAACGGCCAATTGACCGGGCGGTCGTGATGGGCTGATCGATTGCCCTCGCCCGGTCGGTGTGTGGGAGCAGCCTTGCCGCGCTTGGTCCGCGGCTTGCGGGCCAAGCGCTCTTTGAAAGTGGCGTCCATGGGGATCCGCCAATATGCGCCAAATCGGCTGACTGAGGCGACACCGTCGCTCCCCCACTCACCGCACCCGCGGCACCCGTATAGTCAGCCGCAGGACACGCCAGACTGCCCGTGATGTGTGTCACGTTACCAGGCGGAAAGAAACACGAAGACCGCACACACCGCTGCGCACACACGAGACACAGCCCCCGCCTAATACTCCAGTACGGTTTCGGGGTCTGTACGGTCTTCGGTGTAACTTCCGATCATGGAAGTAGCACCTGATGAGCGACGTGACTGTCTCTGCCGAGGCGGTTGAAGAGGTCCGGCCGTCCGAGTTGTCGGCGGACGTGCTGGACGAGCAGTTGATCGGGCAGTTGGTCGACCGGGCCCGCGCGAGCGGGCTGCAGCTGACCGGTGAGGGCGGGCTGCTGCAGCAGCTGACCAAACGCGTGCTGGAGTCCGCTCTCGAAGGGGAGATCACCGACCACCTCGGCTACGAGAAGCACGATCCGGCCGGTGCCGGCAGCGGCAACAGCCGCAACGGGGTCCGGTCCAAGACCGCGCTGACCGATGTCGGGCCGGTTCAGATCACGGTGCCGCGTGACCGCGAGGGAAGCTTCGAGCCGCAGATCGTCAAGAAGCGCCAGCGGCGGCTGACCGGTGTCGACGAGATGGTCCTGTCGCTGTCCGCGCGTGGTCTGACGCACGGTGACATCTCCGCCCACCTGGCCGAGGTCTACGGCGCGAGCGTGTCTAAGCAGACCATCTCGACCATCACCGACAAGGTCATGGACGGGATGGCCGAGTGGCAGAACCGCCCGCTGGACCCGGTCTATCCGGTGGTCTTCATCGACTGCGTGCACGTGAAGGTACGCGACGGGCAGGTGGCGAACCGGCCCATATACGTCGCACTCGCAGTCACGGTGGACGGCACCCGCGACATCCTCGGCCTGTGGGCCGGCGACGGCGGCGAGGGCGCCAAGTACTGGCTCCAGGTCCTGACTGAGATCAAGAACCGCGGTGTCGAGGACGTGTGCATGGTCGTCTGCGACGGGCTCTAGGGCCTGCCCGACTCCATCTCGGCGGTCTGGCCCTAGGCGGTCACCCAGACCTGCGTCGTCCACCTGATCCGGGCGTCCTTCCGCTATGCGGGCCGCCAGGACTGGGACAAGATCTCCCGCGCGCTCAAGCCTGTCTACACGGCTCCGACCGCAGATGCGGCGGAAGACCGGTTCCTGGAGTTCCAGGAGGAGTGGGGCGCCAAATATCCGGCGATCGTGAGGCTTTGGGAGAACGCCTGGGCCGAGTTCGTACCGTTCCTCCAGTTCGACGCCGAGATCCGCCGTGTCGTCTGCACCACCAACGCGATCGAGTCGGTCAACGCTCGCATACGGAAAGCCGTCCGGGCCCGTGGGCACTTCCCGAACGAGGCCGCAGCCCTCAAATGCGTCTACATGGCCGTCATGAGCCTCGACCCCACCGGCCAGGGACGCAAACGCTGGACCATGCGCTGGAAGCCCGCCCTGCAGGCTTTCGACATCGCCTTCGACGGTCGACTCTCCGTCGGCCGCCGCTAAGAACTCCTATCGCAATGACGTCAGGCGCCTCCAGCAGATGAGCGCGCATCCGAGGGTGAGGAAGGCTTCGTGGATGTCGTCGCGGATCTCCCAGCGGATCCGCAGACGGCGGAACCAGTGCAGGTGGGCGAATGCGCGTTCCACGACCCAGCGTTGGGTGCCAAGTCCGGAGCCGTGTTCGGTGCCGCGTCGGGCGATCAGTGGCTTCACGCCCAGGTCCCGGACGAGCCGGCGGTACTTGTCGTGGTCGTAGCCGCGGTCGCCCAGCACCACGTCCGGGCGGCGTCGGGGCCGGCCTCGCTTGCCCCGCACCGGCGGTATCGCCTCCAGCAGAGGGATCAGCTGGGTGACGTCGTTGCGGTTGCCGCCGGTCAGCGTGGCGGCGAGCGGGATGCCGGTGGCGTCGGTGATCAGGTGGTGCTTGCTGCCGGTTCTGCCCCGGTCAACAGGGCTTCGTCCGGTCTTGGGACCCCCTTTAGTACTCCAGCAGCGGTTCGTGTCCTGAGCTGGTGGTTGTCGTTGTCCTGGTATGGAGGGGATGAGTGAAGCCGCTTGCTGGGCCGGCGAGTTGGAGTTGGTGTTCGCTCGGGTGGCGGGCAGGTTCACTCGGGCGGATCTGCGGTGGCGGATGCGGGACTACGTCCGTGGTCTGCTGGGGCGGGCGACACGCAAGAACGGCTGGCAGCTTGCGGAATGGGCAGGTCACCGCACTCCGGACGGCTTTCAGCGGCTGCTGAACAGCAGTGTCTGGGACGCGGACGCCCTGCGTGACGACGTCCGTGCCTACGTCGCCGAACGGCTCGGACCGGGCGGTGTGCTGATCATCGACGACACGGGATTCATCAAGAAGGGCACCACCTCAGCCGGGGTCAGTCGGCAGTACACCGGCACCTCAGGAAAGATCGACAACTGTCAGATCGGCGTGTTCGCCGCCTACGCCACCAGCTCAGGCCGGGCCTTGGTGGACCGGGAGCTCTACCTGCCCAAAGCCTGGACGTCCGACCGTGACCGCTGCCGGGCGGCCAAGATCCCCGACGGGCGAGGCTTTGCGACCAAGGGGGAACTGGCCCGGGACATCGTCCGCCGCTGCCTGGCCGCCGGCCTGCCGGCGTCGTGGGTGACCGCGGATGAGGCCTACGGGCAGGACTGGCACTTCCGCCGCCTGCTCGAGCAGACGGGCGTCGGCTACGTGGTGGCGGTGCCCAAGTCCCAGCAGATCAAGTCCCTGGCCGGCATCTGGCGCATCGACCATCTCATCGATGAAGCACCCGATGATGCCTGGCAGCGGCTGTCCTGCGGCGATGGGGCGAAGGGCCCGCGGATCTACGACTGGGCCGGGGCCAAGTTGCCCGCCAACATCATCTTCGATCCGGATCCGCCGACCCATCACCGGTGGGTGATGGCCCGCCGCAGCCTGTCCGACCCCGAAGATGTGGCCTACTACCTGGCCTACGCACCCGTGGGTGTCGAGATCGCCGAGCTGGTCCGCATCGCCGGCTCCCGCTGGGCGATCGAGGAGTGCTTCCAGGCCGCGAAGAACGAGTGCGGCCTGGACGAGTACGAAGTCCGCCGCTATGTCGGCTGGTATCGGCACATCACCCTGGCCATGCTCGCCCACGCCGTCTTGGCCGCACTCGCAGCACAAGCCCAGGCCGGCGGGGAGGCAAAGGGGGCTGCAGAAACGGATCAGCCACCGTCCCGCTCACCGTGGCAGAGATCCGGCGGCTCCTGGACACTCTCCTGCCCCACCCACGAGCCGACCGCGATCCCATCACCCACGCACTGAACTGGTCCGCCTGGAGAAGACACCGCCAGGCCATCGCCCGCCGCTGCCACTACCGAAAACGCACCTCAGGCCACGAACCGCTGCTGGAGTATTAGCGCGCGGATGTGGGAGCCGTCGACGGCCGCTCGGGAGAAGTCCAGGGCGTTCGCGCTGCGGAGCTTGGCAAGGAGGACCTCGTGCAGTCGGGGCCACACGCCGGCCCCGGTCCACTCGGCCAGGCGTCGCCAGCAGGTCATGCCCGAGCCGAAGCCGAGTTCCTGCGGCAGGTGTTCCCAGGAGATCCCGGTGTGCAGGACGAACAGGATGCCCTGGAACACCAGCCGGTCCGGATGCCGCTTGCGCCCTGGGTGCCGGGCCCGACGCTCGACCTTGGGCAGCAGCGGTTCGATCACCGCCCACAGCTCGTCGTCGACTTCCCACGGCTTCGGCCGTGCCACTTCGCACCCCCAGATCATCGCTGCCGTAATGATCCAACCACCTCGAAAATCATTTCGTTAGGAGTTCTAAATCACACCACCCGAGTTACACCGTTGGCTGGACAGACCCGACCTCCAGCCGAAGAGCCCGCCGGAACAGCCCCCGGACCGTTCCCAGCGGCGCCCCACCCCCGTCCCGCCCCCAGCGGGGCGGGGACAGGCCGCAGGCCACCCGGGGACCAGGCCTGACCACCGGTCACCAACGGCCGCAAAAAGCGCCAGGACCGCCTCCGCAACAGCAGGGCCCAGGCGCCGAACAACAAAAGCCCCGTCCCTGCAGCAGGAACGGGGCTTGTCGTATCGAGCGCCGGGCAGGCCTTGCACCTGCATCTCCCCGCAGGAAGCGGGACATCTTTCCTTAGACGACCAACGCACAGACAGCAGCCGCCGGAGCGGACCACCCATCTTCATGATCGATTCTAGCGCAGACACGCCGGCCCCGCACAACGAGGACGTCCCCGCATCGCTTCCCCTCCCTGGGGACACCAGCGGCACCCATGGGCCGCCCGCACGCCCGTGACCTGCCCCGCGCAGCCCGGCACCGAAGCGACGTCCCCGCCACCATGCGGGACGCTTCACCCGCCCCGAGAGGCCCTGCTCCTCCGCACGGCTGACTTCCCCGGCGAACCCTCCCAGCCGGCACCCGGCAGCCCATATGTGTAGTGCAGTGCCGCAATCAAAAACGTGACGCGTGCCGCGGCTGTCGCCGTCCTCGTCCTGTTCCCGCTCGCCGCCCCGGCTGCCGCCTCCACCCAGACCAGCACGGCAGGGGCAGCGATCGACTGCCCGTCCGGCTACGTGTGCATCTACCCCGAGATCAACTTCGGCGGGCAGCCCTGGGTGCGGCGCGCCGTGGACGGCAGCGTGAAGGACCCGCCCACAGCGATCCGTGACCGCGGCAGCCCCATCCGCAACAACTCCGACCCCACCGCCCACATTTACGAAAAACGCAACCACGCCGACCGGTGTGTGTCACCCGCAGCGGCGGCTCCATCCACGACCTGCGCGGCTACAACCTCAACGACCAGACCCGCTCGCTGAAAATCAACCGTAACGACTGCGGCTGAACCACCCGTACCACCACCGCCAGGGTCAAGTACGCCCGGCCGTCCCCGGCCCGGATCACCCGCACCAGACCAAGGCGCCGCGCCGGACGATCGAGGGCTGCGCATTTCAAGGAGTACGGCGCCGTGCCCTGCCGGTACGGCCATTGCCCTCATACGAATGGTCCGACCGGCCAATGCCTGCCCCACTCCTTGGCCGACCGCTGCCAACGGGACATGACCAAGCCTGTATTGCCCGACCTCACAGCCGCGCTCCTCGCCGTCCTGTCCCTCACCCCCGCCTCCGCCCACGCCGCACCCCAAACGCTGTTCTTGGCCGAGGCCGTCGACCCTCTACCCGCAGACAGGGAAAAGCAGTGACCCGCCTTGCTGGTGACCCAGGCGGTGCACGGACCATCCCCGCAGACGCGGGCAGCAGCGCACTATCGTCCAGAACATCGAAGCAGGCCGGGGACCATCCCCGCGAGCGGGGAACAGCACACCGCGGCCTCGGCGGCGAGTCACGAGGAGGGATCATCCCCGCGAGCGCGGGGAGCAGAGGTCCGGCCGAGGCAAGACCACGGCCATGATGGGACCATCCCCGCAGGTGCGGGGAGCAGCGCTCCCCGATCCACCCGGCGCGGTCGGCGTGAGAATCATCCCCACGGGCGCGGGGAGCAGCGGTCGGTCAGGCAGACTCCACCCGCGGGGAGCAGAATCGAGGTTCCGGCCCGCCTGTTTTGTGCGGGGGCCATCCTCGCGGGCGCGGGGAGCAGGGCGGACGTCGATACCGCACCCGTGTGCCGTGGGGGCCATCCCCGCGGGCGCGGGGAGCAGCGTCCAGGCCGAGGTGGACCTGACGCCCTTCCGGGGCCATCCCCGCGGGCGCGGGGAGCAGGTGCCGGGTGGCGGTCTGGGAGGCCTGCCCGAGGGGCCATCCCCGCGGGCACGGGGAGCAGTCCTCGCGTGCCAGACGCTGGGCCAGTTTGCGGGGGCCATCCCCGCGGGCGCGGGGAGCAGAACCGGGACACGTGGGTGATAGGCCGAGTACCGGGGCCATCCCCGCGGGCGCGGGGAGCAGACGCCTTTATCGGCGCGCATGCCGGCGTCGGCGGGGCCATCCCCGCAGGCGCGGGGAGCAGGGGGCGCGGAACGGGGCGCGGCAGTCGGTGCAGGGGCCATCCCCGCGGGCGCGGGGAGCAGCACTCCGTACTCTGGGCACGAGCAACGTTCCTGGGGCCATCCCCGCGGGCGCGGGGAGCAGGGGCGGCCGTGCAGGCAGGCGACGCGGTTGGTGGGGCCATCCCCGCGGGCGCGGGGAGCAGCCGAGCCGTCCGGCCCGGCGACCCTGCTTGTCGGGGCCATCCCCGCGGGCGCGGGGAGCAGCTGACCTTGACCGACTGTCAGCCCACTACGGGGCCATCCCCGCGGGCGCGGGGAGCAGTGCTGCACACCGTGCCGCCGGTCCTGCTGTTCGGGGCCATCCCCGCGGGCGCGGGGAGCAGGGGGGGCACGGGGGGCACGGGGGGCACGGGGGGGCCATCCCCGCGGGCGCGGGGAGCAGACTCGCTGACCTGGGACTTTACTGGCGTCCGAGCCGGTTTTCGAGTACTTTCACTGATTCCGGCAAATGCCTCATAGCCCGCATGTCGACCATCAGCCTTTCCCGAAGCGTCGGCGTTTGGAAGCCCTGCTCCAGCCGGTTGGTGGTCCGTTCCGGGAAGGCGCAGCGGGACGAGGTGCGTCCGGGTTGGGGCGGTGGATGAGCGTGAGGCCTTCATGGTCGGTCGGATGCCAGGCGTGGTCGTGGGTGCGGAAAGTGAAGCCCTGCTCGTTGTTGGCTGTGTGGGCCAGCAGGGCGCGCCCCTGGCCGGCGTACTGCTGGATTTCTTTCCACAGCACGTCGCGGACGCGGGCAGAGGGCTTGCCTACGAAGACACCGGCAGAAATCTCCAGCAGCCAGCGGGTAAGGAAGCCGCGCAGTCCGGCGGGGCAGTTGGTGAGGATGATGACGGTCACCAGAGCATGTCTCCGTCGTCAGGTCCGTCGTAGTTGATGCCGGAGGCGACCTGGTGGCCGCCGTCGCTTTGAAGTGTGACCACGTCCTGATCCACATCCAGTTCCGCAGGGTCGGCTGCTTCGGGTAGCAGGAGGCGTTTGATGTCGTTCACGCACCGGTTCAGCAGGGAGGTTTCGTTGATGCGGTCTCGCAGTGCGCGACGAGTGCGGGGGCCGATGTCTTCCTCGTCCTGTGCGGCCACGTCGAAGGCGAGCGGAATGCCGATCTCGGTCTTGTAGAGGTCGGCGACGTCCAGGACGAAGGACAGTTCGTGGCCGGAGTGGATGAAGCCCAGGGCTGGGCTGCATCCCAGGGAGGTGACGACGGCATGTGCGATGCCGTACATGCACTGGGCAGCGGCGGTGATGGCCTGATTGACAGCGTCACCGCTGCTGAAGTCGCCTGGAATGTAGTGGCGGCCGCGCCAGGGGACACCTGTGCGGGCAGCTTCGGCGCGGTAGCAGTCCTTGAGGCGTTTTCCTTCCCGGCCCAGCAGTTCGTGCCGGGTCAGGCGAGCGGGGTCCTCGTCCGGGAAGCGCAGCCGGTACATCTCGCGTGCCACGGCCAGACGGCTGCGCGGGTTGGCCCACTGCCGCGCCTGGGCCTCCATGAGGGCGGAGGAACGGCTGAGGGCGCGGCCGGATGCGTAGTAGCGCACGCCGTGTTCGCCGACCCAGCAGACCGCCGCACCGGTTTCGCCCAGCACGCTCATGGCCTGGTGGGTGACGCGCGTTCCGGGGCCGAGGAGAAGAGTGCCGATGGTCGCCGAGGGGATGTGGGTGGTGCCCTCCGCGTCCTGGGCGGTGATGGCGTTGGCGTCACGGTGCACCGTGCAGCGCTCCAGGTAGACGAAGGAGAGGCGCTCGTCGGTGCGGGTGAGCTGGCGGGGGGTCAGTGCCGGGCGCCGGGAGACTGTGCTCACGGCGCCTGCCGGCCGGGTTGGGCGAGGGGGGCCAGGGTGAGCAGGCCGCAGCCGTAGGCACGGGCCCGGCCGATGCCCTGGGTGAGGGCGCGGCGCAGGGCGTCGGGGTCGGTGACCTCCAGCCGTCCTTCGAAGGTGACGGTGACGACGGTGACCGGTTTGTCCTGACGGCTGCCGGAGCCGCGGGACTTGTCGAAGGAGAGGGACCGCGTGTCCTGTACGGCCAGCTCGTAGCGGTCGCCGGGGCGGGGGCGCTTGTGGTGGGTGGTGCCCTCGGGCAGGAGCCGCCGGTCGGCCGGCTTCTCGCAGACGCGGAAGCCGAGGCGTTTTTGGCGTTCGTCGTCGAGCAGCCAGCCCATCTGGTGGACGGGCGTGAGGTGGGCGGTGAGCTTGCGGGGTTCGCCCTCCTTGCGGCGGATGGTGTGCACGGGGTTCGCGGTCAGGCGGAACGCCCAGTGGTCGCCGGCGGTCAGCCGGTTAAGGAGCGGGGCGTAGGGCCGGGTCTGCCAGCCGGGGTTCTCGGGGTCGGCGACTACGGGCCATCCGGCCTGCTCGACCATGTGCGTCAGGTCGGGACGGTCGGGGCTGACGATGTAGAGCAGCACCTCGGCGCGGGCCTGCTGGTCCAGGCGCCACAGCACGCGTGGGGCGTCGGGCGCCGGGCTGTCGGAGGGCAGGATGTGCGGGAACGACGACATGACGGCCGCGTGCATGGCCTGAGGCGAGGACAGGAGGCGGCGGGCGCCGGGCCGCGCGGTGTTGACGCGGAAGCGGGTGAGGAACATCAGGCGCTCTCATCCTCCAGGACGTCGAGGGCAGCGAATGGATCGTGCGTGTCCTCCCGCGGGCCGCCGACCGACGGGATCGGAGTGGGCACGGGGGCGGTGACGACGGTGCGCAGCGCATGCCGCCGGTGGGCGGCGTCGAAGCTGACCGGCTGATCGCGCAGGACGTCCGCCGCTGCGGCGGGCTCGTCGGCGGCTGTCTCGCGCAGCACGGTCAGGGTCTGCGGGGTCTGGTGGCTCCTGCGGTACCAGGCGGAGGCCTGCCAGGGCACGCTCGTCAGTACGTCCTCGATGCGGGCGTCCTCGTACAGGCCGAGGTCGACCGGTTCGGAGGGCGGGCACGAACGCCGGCCGAGGTAGGACGGGTAGACCGGGGCGCGCAGGGCGTCGTGCAGGCTGGTGAGCAGAGCGTGGTCGCCCTCGACGGCGGCGACGAAGACGGCGTCGGCGAGGTAGAACCGCTCGGACAGCGGCATGGACGCGCCGGTGACGCCGTGGTGGGCGGTGTGGAAGTCCCGGATGCGGGTGCCGGGCTGGTCGATGCGGACCCCGAACCGGAGCGCCGCCAGGGGGGCGAGGCGTACGTCGTCGCTGCGCTCGATGCCGGCCGCCGCGGCGAGCAGGCCGACGACGCCGCTCTTGGTCGGGGCCGATTCTGTGGTGCGGCGGGTGAAACGGGAGGAGGCCCCCCAGGACTGCAGGGGGCCTGCCAGGCGGAGGACCAGCACGCTGGTGCGGCTCATGCGGGCTTCTCCAGGCGTTCCGCGACGGCCTGTCCGACGGCGGCGGCGAGCTCGCGCAGCGTGCCGGTCTCGGTGCCGAGGTCGGCGAGCTTCTGCGTGGCGGGGCCGACGCGCAGGACCCAGGTGAGGGTGGTCCCGGGATCGCCGTAGGCACGCTCGATGTCGAAGGTGTAGGCGGCGAGCCGGTCGGCGGCCTCGCGCAGGTGCCCGCCGCCGTCGCTGCGGACCGGGTCCTCGAAGGCAGCGACGCAGCTGATCGGCCGGGTGGTGCGGAGCTTGACGACGACGGCGTCGGGCTCGGTGTGGTGCCCGAAGGTGTTGATTTTCCCGGTGGGCAGGGAG
Organism: Streptomyces sp. TG1A-8; assembly: GCF_030499535.1. Taxonomy (NCBI): domain Bacteria; kingdom Bacillati; phylum Actinomycetota; class Actinomycetes; order Kitasatosporales; family Streptomycetaceae; genus Streptomyces; species Streptomyces sp. TG1A-8. The sequence continues at coordinate 498,780 of NZ_JASTLB010000004.1, read as the reverse complement.
GAGACGAAGGCCTGTACGAACGCCTCGACGGCGCGGCGTACCGGCTCGGTGCGCGGTTCGTCCTCACGCAGGCCCTGGCCGAGGTTGGCGGCGAGCTGGTGCACACCGAGGGCGGCGTAGCGGTAGAGGGTCGCGGAGTTGAAGTCGACGGTGCCGATCATTCCGGCGCCGGTCTCCTCGTCGGTGTTCTTGTCGTCGACGGCCGTGTAGTAGTCGGACTCGTTGTCGACCCGGTGGACGCTGAGAGCGTGTGCCACCTGTACGGCGGCGTCGACGTTGATGTCGGCGACGTCGGCGACCATCCGGCCGAACAGGGCGATGTCCACGGAGTGACGGGTGTCTGCGAGCTCCTTGGCGCGGGCCTTGTTCTCCTTGGTCTTCAAGAACGCCGTGATGTCCGCGGCGCCCTCGAGGGCGAGGCGAGCCAGGCCGTCGAGCTGGCGGGAGCTGAGGAAGACCAGGTACTTGCTTTCGGGCGCGGGGGCGGGACTGCCGTCCTTCTTCGCCTGCTCGGCCTTCCGCTTGGGGACCTCGGTCTTGAAGCCTGCGGCCTTGACCGTCTCGTCGGCGAGCTTGAGCGCCGTCTCCCTTTCGACGGACGCGTCGAGGCCGGTGATCCGGTCGGCCAGGAGCTCCACGACCTTCTTGGTCCGCACGCCCAGCTCGGCGGGGTCGAGCAGGTGCTCGTCCTTGAAGTAGGTGCGGATGGCCCGCTTCCACGCCTGGCTGGAGACACGGGCGCGGGGAACCCCGCCGTAGACGGCCGTTTTGGGCGCGCCCGTGTCGTCCCGGTTGAGGTTGCTGGGCGGGACGGTCTGCAGGGCGTGCACGTCCAGGAAGATGCGGTTCACGAGGCGTCCTTGTCGGTGTCCGGGGTGGTGTTCTCGTCAGAGGCCGGCCGGGTCCGCCGCAGCTCGTGGAAGGAACGGCCCCACCGGCGGCGGACGGCGGCGGGTCCGTCGGGCCACTGCCAGAGGTAGAGCTGGCCGGCGAGGAGGGCGTAGTCGAGCGGGACGTCGTCACGGCGCAGCAGGTTGACGATGTCGCGCAGGCGCTGGATGAGAGTGACGAGGTCGGGGGCGGTACCCGCGCGGACCAGGCGCTTGTGGATGGGTTCGTCGATGCCGTCGGTCGGCATCAGGCGCCGGACCGCCGCGCCCAGGCCGCCCGGCCGCTCACGGGTGTGTCGGCGGTGCATGGGGACGCCGCGGGACTGCTGGTGGAACGCCCACAGGGTGAGGGCCGCGTGCAGCGCGTTCTCGGCACGCACCATCTCCTGCTCGCTCAACGGCCGCGCCCCCTCAGCCGGAGTGTGCAGCGGATCGGTGTCGATCAGGTTCCACAGGTCGGGCGTCTCGCCCGCCTCGCGGCCCGCACCGCGGCGCAGGCGGGCCAGGGCGGCCACGGCCTGGGACCTGTCTTTGAGGTATCCCTCCTGCCAAGGGCCGATGTGCGCGGCGGCGAGCTTCGCGACCTGTTGAGGAACTGGAACCGCGACGGGTGGGGCTGATGCGGATGCGGTGGTCATACGTGCACCTCCGGGGCGGTCGTGGTGTGATCGGCTTCCGGCAGGCCGGCGGGCCCCGGCCCGGGCGGACCGTCGTCGGTCGAGGCGGCACTGTCATCTGATCCCGGGGAGTCCGGGGAGGCGGAGGGGCCGGGGTCTCCCAGCGCCCTGGCCAGCCGCCCCCGGAACCACACGTCGGCCAGGCCTGCGTTCAGCCAGTGGGTGCCGCCTTTGGTGTCGGTCTGGATCCGCCCCTCCCAGGCCGCGTCGCCCGCGGCGGCGATGAGACGGTCACCGAGACGGCCCGCCGTCTGCCGTACCTGGCGCTGCCACGTGTTCCGGTGCTCGAAGGGATCGGGAGCCTCCGCCATGGCGGCCAGCCAGCCGCGGTACGGATGGTCCAGCGCGTCGAACCCCTCGGCACGGGCTGCGGACCTCGGCCCTTCCTGCTCGGCTCCGGTCGCCCGGGCCAGGTCGGCAGCGAGGTCCCCCAGGACCCGCACCGCCCGGTCGGCGTCCTCGGCCGCGGCGATGGCCTGCCGGGCATAGGTGGGGTCCTGCCCGTGCAGCAGGACGAGCGGCATCAGCAGTCGGTCGTCGACGACCTCGTCGACCACCGACTGCTGGGTCCCGTACCTGACGCCCACCACCCGGGCACGGACGAGGAAACGGCGGGGGAGATGGCCTTCGGTCACCAGCCGGGCGACCCATTCGAGGATCCGCGGACGCAGACGCGAGGGTGCCTCGGCGCCGCCGGTCTCCTCCAGCCGGTCGGCGAGGAGCGCGGCGATGCCCCGCCAGGCCGAGCGGGCCGGATTGTGTTCCAGGGGTAGGTACACGGGCGACTGCCCCAGCTTCTTCTCCTGCGCGGGACTGCGCCGCCACGCAGTCATCGGCTCACGGCCGTGCATGTTCCGCCAGGCGAGCGGATCGCCGTAGCCGAGGACGACACCGTGGACGCCATCCGCGTCGTGATGCAGCCGCACCCGGCGCGACTGCCAGGTGTACAGGTCGCGCAGACCGCTCGCGGCACGGCCGTCGGAGCCCGGCCCGCACGGCTCCCGGCGCCAGGCCGGCCAGTCGCCGGCGGAGAAGTCGAGTGCTTCGGTGTCCGCCGCCACCAGGTTGAGCAGCAGCGTCTGGCGCAGCGTCGCACCCTCCACGAAGACGCCGCCCAGCCCGCCCGCCCAGCCGGTGCCGAGCGGATACACCTTGCCGCCCTTGACCCGGTCGTCGCCGTCCATGCCGGTCTTGATGCCGGAGGTGTCGTAGGCGTGGACGTGCACGACCCAGCGCGCCGCCTCGGCGAAGGTCAGCCGCTTCACGTCCGGCATCCGCGCAGTGAAGAACGGCTCCCCGGCGGGCACATCGGCCACGATCCGGTTCAGAGAGAAGACCTCGTCCTTCGCGGTACGCAGCCCGGCGCTCTGCAGAAACGGCGTGAGCGGGTGCAGAAGGTCGAACCGCTCGCGGTGCTCCTCCAGGTACGCCTGGACGGGGGCGAAGCAGTCAGGGTCCTCCCACAGCTCCGCCCACTCCTCAATGTCGCCAGGGCCGTCCAGGGCGTCGTGCGCGACGGCCAGGAGGAGACGGACCAGGGCGAACTCCTGGGTGGCCAGATCGCCCACGACCCGCCGCAGATCGTCGGCCTGGGCGAAAACCTGGCACAGCGACAGCTCGTCCTGGGAACCGTCGCACCGCAGCACCTGGATCCACGGCCGGCCAGTCAGGTCGAAGGACGGTGCCGCACCCGCACCGGCACCGGGGGATTCAGTCGTCTGCGTCACGGGTCACCTCGAGGCCGTCTTCAGGGCTGTACTGGAGCGAGAATCCTGCCAGCCGGGTCTGACAGTCCTCATCGAGAGCGAGAATCAGCTGGTCGGAGAGCCAAGGGCTGTCCTTGCCCTGCCAGTTGGGCAGGTACAACTGCTCCAGCTCCTCGATGGCCCGGTCCGTGGTCTCGCCGGAGAACTGCAGGGGAAGCCTCAGTCCGCAGCTCGCGGCCGTACGGGCCGCGAACCGCGTCGGCGTCGCGTCCTGCGGCAGCTCGATGCCGGCGCGCTGCCGGTTCCTGCGGTCCGGCTTGAGCCACGGCAGGGTGGCGAGGCTTCCGTCGCCGCGCCGCTGCACGACGATGACCTCCAGGCTGTCCCGGCTATCGCGGACCTGGGCACGCCCGGTGGGGGTGTCGTCCGTGTCTCCCACACCGGCGGCGACCCAGCCGAACAGCGGCCGCCCCGGCTTGCCGACCTCCCCCAGACGGAACACGGCGGCGCGCCCGGCCTGATCGTCGCGGTGCCGCTCGAACTGCTCGCGTGCCTCCTTCATCGCGTCCTGCCAGTGGTCCGGCCCGACCGGTGCCTGCCCGTACGCGCTCTGCACGAGAGGACTGATGTCCGCCGGGAGCCGCACCGGCCGCCGGGGCCCGCCGTCGAGGTGGGGAAGGAGCACCGCGGCCGACCGCAGCAGGGCGTACCGCCCGTACACGGCGACCGATCCGCGCACCGGGGCGGGTACGTCCGTCGTCCAGTCGGCTCCCGTCACCAGGCAGCGCGCCGTCCGCAAAGGCGCGGGCCGCTCCTCCTGGCCCTGTCCGCGCCGGTGGCGGTGCAGGCGGCCCATGCGCTGCAAGAGCAGGTCGACGGGGCACAGATCGCTGACCAGCAGGTCGAAGTCGACGTCCAGGGACTGCTCGGCGACCTGGCTGGCCACCACGATGTGCCGGCCCGTGGGTCTGCCGTCCGTCTTCTCCGGAGGCCCGAAGAGCTGGAGCAGTGCGCTGTCCTTGTCCGCCCGGTCAAGGTCGACGAAGCAGGAGTGGGCGACAGTCACGTTCTCGGCGCCGAACCTGGCGCGCAGCGCACGAGCCGTCTCCAGCACCCGCTTGACCGTGTTGCGGATCACCAGGACGCACCCGCCGTCGGCCAGCTGGCCCTCCAGCCGGTCGGTGAGGACGTCCAGGTCGTCGGCAAGGCGCTCCACCTGGACGGTCGACGACCGGGCCGACACCTGCGGGCGGCGGGCCAGCGGGGCGCCGCCCGGAACGACGGCGGTCAGCAGCGGGTATGCCTCCAGTGCGGTCGTGTATCCGAGGGCGGGCGCATCGGCCCGGCCGGAGTACGCCGCGATGAGTTCACGCCTGCGCGAGGCCGGCAGGGTCGCGGACAGCACCACCACCGGGACCCGGTACGCACCCAGCCAGGACAGCACCCGGTCCAGGTACACACTCATGTACGTGTCGTAGGCGTGTGCCTCGTCGATGACGACGACCTTCCCGGCGACGGCGAGGTGCCGCAGCGCCAGGTGCCTGCTCTTCAACCCGGCGAACAGCAACTGGTCGACGGTACCCACGACGAACGAGGCCAGCATGGCCTTCTTGCGGCCCCGTAACCAGGCATGCGCCACCAGTTCAGCACCCGCGCGGTACTGCTCGTCCCGCTGTTGTCGAGGCGCGGGCGTCGCTTCGTCCACGTCGACGGCCACGACCCGTCCCGTGCGGGCCATCAGACCGGCGAAGTCGTCGTTGAGAGCGGCTTTGGAATGGGCCAGGTGCACCGAACGGCGCGAGCCCGCCACCCCCGGCAACCGGTCCAGCCAGCCGAGTAGACGGGGGAACATGGCGTTGCCGGTGGCCATGGTCGGCAGGGCGAAGAACACCCCTCCTGCACCCGAGCGCGCCGCGAAGATCTCGGCCACGGCGAGCGCCGTCTCCGTCTTCCCCTCGCCCATCGGTGCCTCGACGATCATCAGACCAGGCGTCTCCATCTTCCGGGCGAGCTCCACAGCCGTTTCCTGGACGGGGCGTATTTCCGCTCCCGCCGGCAGCTCGAATCGGGAGGCGAACAGCTCCTGAGCACTTCCCTCGGGTTCTTCGGCCCGCCAGGGGCCCGGCAGGTCCAGTCCCCGCCAGGCCGCGGCGAGACGCTCCTGGTCATCGCGGGACGCACCATCGGGAAAGTACGGGAAGAGGTCCGGGTTGCTGGCGATCCAGTCGGAGACGATGACCAGCGCGGTCAGCAGCGCCTGCACCGGCTGCGGCAGCCTGACCGTCCGCCATCCTCCCAGTCGTTCGGCCACACCGAAACGCTCGGCGCAGGCGTCGAGCAGCTCGGTCTGCACCTGCCGCCAGACACGGCCGCTTGCACCAGGGGTGCGCAGCAACTCCTCATGCTCGTACAGGGCCTTGATCTGGCCGTACTCGGGCGGCACACCATGATGTCCGCCCACGGCAACCGTGAACTGCCCGGTCCGAGCGGACGCCCACCCGTGCCGCTCCTCCAGCCACTCCCCCAGCATCACCTGCCCGGCCAGACTATGCGGCGCGATCCGGCGATCCGGCCCCATCACCCTCGCCGAACGCATCTCCAGCCCCTGGCCGCGCATCACATCGGCGAGCTGATCGACTTGACAGGCGAACGCCGGGGTGGCCTTGCCGATGTCGTGCACACCGGCAAGCCATACAGCAAGGGCACGTGCGTCCGCCTCACCCTGCGGCAACGCCCCGGCCACCAGCCTGCGCACTCCGACGGGCAGCCACCGGTCCCATAACAGGCCAGCCACTGCGGCGCTGTCCTCCATATGCCGCCACAACGGCAGCCAACCATCGGTGTCACAGTCATGCTTGGCCCACACCGACCGAGCCCGCTCCCCGAGCCGAGCCAACATGCCGGAACGAGCGCTCCCCCCATTGCTCATGAAGGATTGATACAGGCAGAGCCCAGCTCCACACACCAAAATGGGCAAAGAGAAGCATCCGCGAGAAGACAGCACCCGCACGACGTATGATGATCGACTCGCCGTCGATCCGCTGGAAAGCACCTACGAGGCCGAGCAGGACTTTATGTCTCATTTGCCGGAACCTGCAAAAGTCACCGACAGCACATCTCTGTCGCAATAAACCCGCAGGTCAGGCAGTCTGCTCCCCGCACGCGCGGGGATGGTCCCCACCGGACGGTGCGAACGGTCCGGACCGGGGCCTGCTCCCCGCACGCGCGGGGATGGTCCCCCTCCTCAACCTCGACCACGGCGACAGTGATTCTGCTCCCCGCACGCGCGGGGATGGTCCCGCGCCGGGTCCGTCCTCGCGGCCCTCGACCACCTGCTCCCCGCACGCGCGGGGATGGTCCCGACGTGGACGACGTGGATGCGGACATCCGGGTCTGCTCCCCGCACGCGCGGGGATGGTCCCTTCCAGTACCCGGACGACGTCAAGGAGGTTCCCTGCTCCCCGCACGCGCGGGGATGGTCCCGCGGTGGCGGCTCCGGGGCCGGACTCGACGTCCTGCTCCCCGCACGCGCGGGGATGGTCCCTGCCGGTCAGCACCGCCTCTATGGCGCGTGCGCTGCTCCCCGCACGCGCGGGGATGGTCCCCGGATCAGTTCGTTCGCGTCTTGGGCGATGATCTGCTCCCCGCACGCGCGGGGATGGTCCCACCTGCTGTCGGCGCCGATCCCTCATGTCCCACTGCTCCCCGCACGCGCGGGGATGGTCCCCCCGTCGTCCTCGGCTACGACGGCGCCCCGATCTGCTCCCCGCACGCGCGGGGATGGTCCCGACGTAGCCGTCGCTGCACATGTCGGGGTCGTCTGCTCCCCGCACGCGCGGGGATGGTCCCAGGGAGGGGTCGGCCGAATAGCCGGTCAGCACCTGCTCCCCGCACGCGCGGGGATGGTCCCATCGCGCCCAGGACCAGGCTGGTGCGCTCCGACTGCTCCCCGCACGCGCGGGGATGGTCCCCGCCCAGTCCCGCCGCAACGTCGTGATGAGCCCTGCTCCCCGCACGCGCGGGGATGGTCCCATGGGCGACAGCTTGGGATCGCTGCCGAATGCCTGCTCCCCGCACGCGCGGGGATGGTCCCTCGGGCCCCACCTCACCGACGTTCCTCGCGGACTGCTCCCCGCACGCGCGGGCATGGTCCCCTCGACCGAGCCCTCTCTCCCGTCGGCCTTCACTGCTCCCCGCACGCGCGGGGATGGTCCCGGAAAGCAGGGTTGGACGGGCATTGCCCCGTCCTGCTCCCCGCACGCGCGGGGATGGTCCCCGACTGCCGCTTGCGCCAGACCTCGACGCCGTCTGCTCCCCGCACGCGCGGGGATGGTCCCTGGTCGAGGCCTGGGAAGACGATCAGGCCGCACTGCTCCCCGCACGCGCGGGGATGGTCCCGGCGCACCGCCGGGGCCGGGGCCGGGGCGAGCCTGCTCCCCGCACGCGCGGGGATGGTCCCGCTGGCGTCTTGCAGTGCGAGGGTGGCGCGGTCTGCTCCCCGCACGCGCGGGGATGGTCCCCACACTCGCCCCCGTGAGTGTGTGGCGCAACACTGCTCCCCGCACGCGCGGGGATGGTCCCGTCGGTGCGCTGATGGGCCTGACCGGCACGTTCTGCTCCCCGCACGCGCGGGGATGGTCCCGACGCCGAACCGATCCGCGCCGCCCAGTTCCACTGCTCCCCGCACGCGCGGGGATGGTCCCTACGCCGCACAGCTGCGCAAGATCGCGAGGAACTGCTCCCCGCACGCGCGGGGATGGTCCCAACTCGCCGCGCCACGAGACTTGCCGCGCGGTCTGCTCCCCGCACGCGCGGGGATGGTCCCCGCGTGCGCACGAAGATCGTGACCGTGATCCGCTGCTCCCCGCACGCGCGGGGATGGTTCCCGGCAGGCCGCCGAGGACAAAGCCGCTGCCCGCTGCTCCCCGCACGCGCGGGGATGGTCCCTCCTGCGGGCTCAGCCCCTCCCCGGGGCAGCACTGCTCCCCGCACGCGCGGGGATGGTCCCTCCTGCGGGCTCAGCCCCTCCCCGGGGCAGCACTGCTCCCCGCACGCGCGGGGATGGTCCCGAGATGCCAGCCTTCGTCGTCCTTGCCGAAGCCTGCTCCCCGCACCCGCGGGGATGGTCCCCACGGCCTCCCGATGCTTCCTCGCCTCGTATGCTGCTCCCCGTATCCGCGGGGATGGTCCCGACGGCGGCGCCACCTGGACCCGGTGCGGGCTCTGCTCCCCGCACCCGCGGGGATGGTCCCCCGCGAGTCCTCCCGACGGGAGGCCTGGAAGCCTGCTCTCCGCACCCGCGGGGATGGTCCCGAGGCATGGTGTCCTGGGCCGTGGCCTTCAGGCGTGTCGGATTCCCGACTCTTATATGTAAGCGGATCAGGATCCCCCTTGCAGGCGCGGGTACCTAGTAATGTTTGGTGGCATGAGTCTTCCTAGCCCACGAGGGGAGCGAGAGAAGCTAATTACGGCTCTCACTCCTCACCTGCGCAGACACTTGAAAATCCGTGCTTTTGAGCATGGTATGGATATTCAGGACGCTACCGAGCATGCCATCAAGGCTTGGTACGCGGCCGATCGGCTTCCTGAGGTAGACACCACCGGCGCCAAAACCTGGGGGACCTTCCTCCCGGCCGGCGAGTCCGATGTGTTCAAGAGCGCATGCAACGAGCGTGGTGTCACCTATGTCCAGGGACTGGCTCAGGCGTTGACGCTCTGGCTGGAGGCGCATCCCTCGCCCACCACTCCTCTTACTGAGCAGCCGGTCATCCGCGTCATAGTGGCCAACCAGAAGGGCGGCGTTGGCAAGACGTTCATTTCCAGCGGCATCGCTCAGGCCCTTGCGGAGGCCGGCCACCGGGTGCTGATCGTCGACTATGACCCGCAGGGGCATCTCACTGCGGAGCTCGGTTTTGAGGACCTCATGTACGAGGACGATGTCGAGACTCTGCTGATGCACATGGACGGGACCGCCAAGGGCGACATCCATGACCTGCTGGTCGCCTTGGACCAGGAACGCTTCGGCGAGCGTCTGCACTTGCTGCCCGCGAGCGATGACGCGTTCCTGCGGGATGTGGCGCTTTCGAAGGTGTCGTTCAGTGAAGCTGCCCTGGAGCGGGCCCTGGAGCCGCTGGAGGACGACTACGACATCATTATCATCGATGGTCCGCCGAGCCTCGGTTTGAACATGGACACGGCGTTGTACTACGTCCGGCGCCGTGAGGGGGAGCTGTCTGACCGGTCCGGCGTCATCACGCCGGTGTGGGCGAACAAGGCGTCTCACCGGGCGTTTCGGCTGCTGCGTTCGCAGATGGAAGACCTGTGTCGTAAGGGGCGCATCACGGTCGACTACCTGGGGCTGGTTATCAACGCTTACGACAGCCGCCGCGGAAAGCTGGTCAAGGAGAACCGCGATCAGTGGGAGCGCAGTAGCTCACCGGCTGTTCTGGCGGTCATTGGGGATCTGAAGGAGGGGCGCGAGGCTGCGGACGGGGAGATCCCGCTGCTGGAGTATGCGCCCGACAGTGAGCATGCGCAGGCGATGCGCGACTTGGCGAAGGAACTGGCGGTATGAGGAAGACCAAGCCCAAGGGCCCGCAGGAGCGTGTGACGCGCGGCTTCACCCTGGATGAGGACGGTCAGGACGGTGGGCAGGAGGTGCCGCGGCGTGTGCGGACGCGGCAGCAGATCATCAATGGTGAGGGGAAGCGTCCGCCGGCTTCGGTGCCGCTGGCGGAGCTGGCGCACAACCCGTTCAATCCTCGCGATGAGTACACCGACATTGAGGAGACCGCGGAGTCGCTTCGCGTTCGCGGGCAGGTCCAGCCGGTCACTGTCGCACGGCGTGCTGCTTTCCTGAGCGCGCATCCTGGTCAGGAGGAGCAGATCGGGGCGGCTGAGTACGTTGTCATCGACGGTAACCGTCGCCTCATGGCTGCCGCCCGGGCTGGGCTGGCTGAGCTGCGGATCGATGTCAATGACGACCTGGCGGCCAGTGCCGTTGACATCTTGGAGTCGGCGCTGATCGCTAACGTCCACCGGGTGGACGTGCCGCCTTTGGACCAGGCCAAGGCCATCGAGCAGTTGGTTGAGGTACACGGGTCTCAGGGCCAGGTGGCCAAGCGGCTGGGCAAGACTCCGGCCTGGGTGTCGCAGCGGCTGGCGCTGCTGGAGCTCACTCCGGAGCTGCAGGAGGCTGTAGAGGCCGGGGAGCTGAAGGTGGAGCCCGCACGGCGTATCGGCCGCCTACCCAAAGAGCAGCAGGCCCCCGCCGCGCAGGAAGTGATGGCCGCAGCGAAGACGCCTCGCCATCGCACGCCGCGGCGGAAGCTGGGCGACGGGAGCGCTGCGCAGACCGTTAACGGCGTTAATACCGCCGCGTCAGCAGGCCCTGCATCTTCTCCTGTCGTTGTCATCTCCGACACTTCCCCGCAGGGCATCGTGGCGGCGTTGACGGAGCAGTTGTCTCCGCAAGACCTGACGGCGGTGGCGGAGCTGCTGATGGAGTCACTCGCCACCGAGGCATCTGCGAGCTGACCGCACTGCCACCACTGACGGCGTTGGCAGCTCACAGCGCTGCGGTGCCCCCACGAAGGCTCAGCCTGCTGCGGTGCAGGGCACCGGCTCTGGCTACCGCATCATCGCCCTTCAAGATTGTTCTTGTGCAATTGGGAAAGAACGATCTTGAAGGGCGATCTTCCTTGGAGCACAAAAAACAGCCCTCGCCGCCTGGATGCAACCCGCCGCAGTCAGCTTGCTACCACGCAATACGCGAAGCCGGGCGGCGGCATTGGGGTGGTCAGGCATGCTGGAAGTGCTGGCGCCTCGTGACGGGGGCGTCCAGTGCCCGGGGCGGTTGTCCCATGAGCCGATGCGCCGACCGTCCCGGGGCCCGGCCTACAGCAGGGCGCTGAGCGTGGCCAGGACGAGGAAGCCGAGCGCGGTCAGGGTGCAGTCCACCGCGCGGCGCAACTGGCGGAACTTGGCGACGGCGATGGTAGACAGGGCGTGGATGCGGGCGGCGCGGGTGTCGCCGGTCATGCATGCGCTGATTTCTGCCTCGGTGAGTTGTGCCCAGTAGGGGAAGCTGGCGCGGTCGTGGCCGCCGAGGTGGGGCCGGACGACCAGGAGCAGCAGCACGGCAGCGGCAGTGAGGGCGGCGACAGCGAGGGCGCCGGCCGCGTAGGCCGGGGCGGGCAGGTGGCGGCCGGCGAGGGAGGCCAGGCCGACCAGGACAGCACCGATGAAGGCGAGCAGTAAGGATGCCTTGCCGTCCGTGCGGGCGATCTCACTGGCGACCGCGGCGCAGGCGTCATCGAGGTTCTTGCCCGTGCTCTGGTCAGTGGCCGAGGTAGTCATTTAGAGACGGTCCTAATCCAGGGTGTAGGCGGCTCGGTCCGGCCCCCGCAAGGGGCCAGCGGGTGGCTTACGACGGACGGCGGAACGCCTTCGGCCCTCACGGTCCTTGAGACCCGCTCTGAGACTGGCGCCCCTGTCCACCCCGGTGAGTTCCGTGACGGTGACGTGGGCGTCGGGCAACGCCTGAAGTCAGCCCGGCCCGAGAGGCCTCCCGTTAGAGCGGCGAGGCCCGGCGCCTTCGCCACCGCCACGGAACCCGCCATCGCCCGTACTTCGCGGTGATGACGCGGGCACCGGGCTGATGCCTCCGTTTCCCCGGGCCCTTCGAGGCCTCTGTCAAGAGCGGCACAGCCCAGTGTCTCGGTGATCATCGCGAAACTCGCGGCGGCCGGCAGGACGTTGACCGTCACGGCGCGAGCCCGCCCCAGGGCCGACCTCTCGTTTCACTCCACGAGCCCGCGAGCTCTGCAGAAAGACCGAGCCCCTGGGGTGCGCTGGTGTCGCGAACGGCTACTGAGATGGCGGGCCTGTGAGTCCTGGGATTAGGGCGCCGCGTGACCCGCATGTGCTCGTGACCTGCATAAATGAACGGATCTAGTACTCCAGTACGGTTTCGTGATCTACCCAGCGGATTCGTCGGCGGATCGTCGTCGGTAGTGACTGCGTCGGGCTGTTGCCTGGTGGCGTCTGCGCCAGGCGGACCAGTGCAGCAGCCTGGCCGCCGGCACGGCCAGTGGGTTGAGGAGGGCGCCGAAGAGGCGGCGGATCTCCGGAACGGTCAACGCAATGGGGTCGCTGCTGCGGGCGAGCTGGTGCGGATCGGCGGTCCGCTTCGGCGGCGCTGCGCCGGCGGCGAGGGCGGTCAGGAAGGCCAGAGCGAGCATGGCGAGCGTGATGTGCCGGTGCCAGGAGGTCCAGTGCCTCACCTGGTAGTGGCCGAGTCCGACCTGACCCTTGGCGGCCTGGAAGCACTCCTCGACGCTCCAGCGGATGCCGGCGACGCGGACCAGTTCGGACAGGGCCACCTTTGTGGGTGACCAGCACAGGGAGAAGGCGAGTTCACCGGTAGTCCGGTTACGTCGGATGAGCAGGTGACGGTGGCAGTCGGTGCCGATGTGGATCCAGGCCCAGTCGTAGTACCGCGGGCTTTTCGCACCGTTTCTGGCGCTGTGGCGCTGCCAGGCCGTGGCGGGCAGGCGGCCGGCGACGGTGTCCGCGCGGACGGCGGTGCGGCCGTGGTTGATTCTCACCCGCATCGAGCAAGCGACGGCCAGCACGTAGCCGGTGCCGCGCGCCTCAAGGGCGGCGCGGAGCTGGGGGTCCTGGCCGTAGGCTTCGTCGCCGGTCACCCAGGACGCGGTGATCCCGGCGTCCAGCGCGGCGGCGATCATCTCCCCGGCCAGGCGGGGCTTGGTCGTGAACTGGGTGTCCTTGGGGATCCCGGCCGCGTGACGGCGTTCGGGATCGGAGCACCAGGACTGCTCGGGCAGGTAGAGCCGACGGTCGATCAGGGCCCGTCCACGGCGGGTGGCCAGGGCGAGGAACACGCCGACCTGGGAGTTTTCAATGCGTCCCGCGGTGCCGGTGTACTGCCGCTGCACACCGGCCGAGGCCCGGCCCTTCTTCAGAAAGCCGGTCTCGTCGACGACGAGAACGGCGCCGTCGGCGCCAAGGTGTTCGGCGGTGTACGCGCGCAGGTCGTCGCGGACCGCATCGGCGTCCCAGCGGGCGTAGCGCAGCAGGCGCTGCATCGGCCCGGGTCGGCTGTGGCCGGCCTGTTCGGCCAGCTGCCAGCAGTTCTTGCGCTCGACGTTCGACAGCAGCCCGAGCAGGTAGGCACGGGCCGCGGCCCGCGGCTCAACTCGTCCGAAGCGGCCCGCGATCCGGGCCATGACCTGGTCGAACATCGCCCACCAGCGGGCAGGGTCTACGCTATGGCCCGCGGCCACCGCACGATCTTCAGGAGTCCACACAACCCCGATGATCACGCGGTGGCCGTACCCGTTCCCAGCCGGGTCCGCGACAAGATCGCGAAACCAGACTGGAGTACTAGGAGCTGAGACAGCAGCAGATGAAGCACCGTGAGACACCGCAAGAAGACGCAGGTCACAGCCTCGGCGTATGCAGTGAAGCGCGAAATCCTACACCCGCACACGCCCCTGAGCGCCCCTCTCACGGCCGATCACCGGGTCCGGCGTCAAATTCCCCCGCCGGGCCGGGTGATCGGCCCTTACAGCCCCGTATAGCCGATCTTGAAGGACCGCCCCCGATGGCTTCCGTCTCCGACGGCCTGGACCGCGCCGTACACAAGGCGTTCACCCGCCCCATCCCCAAGTCGGCCGGCGCGTAGATGCGTTACCTGGTCAAGCAGCTCAAGACCACCCGCGCGGTCGCCGACGCACTCGGCGTCTCCCAGCGCACCGTCGAGCGCTATGTGAAGGACCAGATCCGCCGGCCCCGCGCCGACCTCGCCGCGCGACTGGCCGACGCTGTCCGCGCCCGCTGGCAACCCCGCATCCGCGAACAAGCCCGGCGCCAGGCGGCCACCAGTACCGGCCTAGTTGTTGCTGGCCATGACGTTGGTGACGCCCCACGTCGATGTTGACCTTCGAGTTGGATGAAGCTCAATGATGGCGAGGTGCCAATTTCTGAGCTGATGCCAATCGGGGTCTTTGCCCAGCGCAGTGGTCTGACCTCCAGCGCGTTGCGGTTCTACGCCGACTCCGGGCTGCTGCCCCCTGCCGAAGTAGACTCGGTCTCGGGCTACCGCTACTACGGCGCTGACCAGGTGGCACGGGCGACCGCGCTGCGTCAGCTCCGCGAGATCGCCATGCCCCTCGCTGCGGTCGAGGCGGTCCTCGACGCCGGGGCCGACGAGGCCGCGCGGCTGCTCGACGAGCATGTTGCCAAGATCGTCGACGATGCGGCGACGGCACGGCAGAAGGCTGCTGTCATCAAGTCCGCGCTCGGCGGCAACGTGCCCGGTCTGTTGATCGCCATGCTGAAGGGGCCCGTGCTTGCGGATGCGGTAGAGCAGGTCCTGACCGCGACCGCGCACGAGCCGGGGATGGCGGTGCTCGCCGGCTTGCACATTGAGGCAAGTCATGAGGCGATCGCCCTGACGGCGACCGACCGGTACCGGCTCTCCACCCGGACCCTGGTGCCGGCGCGGCCGGCGGAGCAGACGTGGGTCGGCACGATCGACGGCGACGACCTGCGGGCCGCTGTCGCCACGGTCCGGCGCAGTGCGCTGGTCCGCATCGAAGCGGTGCCGCACGGGATCTGGCTGCGCATGCCCGAGCGGGAGGACCGGCACTGCCGGTTGCTGTCCGAGGACTTCCCCGATCACCGGTTGATGCTCGCCTCCCTGGGCGAGATCAGCTCCCGCGCGACGGTCTCGAAGGATCTTCTGCTGCGCGCCCTGGAAGAACACCCCGGCGAACGCGTCGCGCTGCACGTCTCCGATCACGGAGTGAACGTCCGGCCCCCGGACGCCGAGGACCCCGGTGTTCAGCTCCCCGCCACCGTGACGGGCGGGGCTCTGCAGATCCGGTTTGAGATGACCACGCTCTATCCCGCCGTGAGCACAGCCATCGGTCCCGACGTGATGCTCGACCTGAGGGGACACGACGGGCCCGTCACGATCCGCTCTGCCGACCGCGGCGATCTCACCACCCTGGCCATGCCCGTCAAGTTCGACCACTCAGCCTGAGAACGACAACGAGGAACACGTCATGCCTACCGCACCCGCCAGTCCCGACCCGACCATGCAAGCCATCGGCCAGGCCGTTACCGAAGGCCGAACGGGCAACACTCTTTCCGCCCGCCAGAAGCTCCTGAACTTGTGGTCGGCGATCGGCGTCACCGGCGACCCGCTGCACCGTTGCTCACTCGCCCACTACCTGGCAGATCTCTACGAAGATCCTGCCCAGGCCCTCGCCTGGGACGTCCGGGCCCTGGACGCTGCCGACGCCGTGACCGAGCAGCGCGTCCAGGAGCACCACGCCAGCCTCCACATCGCCGGGTTCTACCCCTCCCTCCACCTCAACCTGGCCGACAACTACCGCCGACTCGGGTCCTTCGATGCGGCCACCGAGCACATCAACGCGGCCAAAGAGCACGCCCCCAACCTCCGTCAGGACGCATATGGTGCCTTCCTGCGCACCGCCCTTGATGAGGTGGCAGAGGCCATCTCCCGGCGGGACACCACCAAGCGGCCCTCCGCGCCTGGCCCCACTGCATGACGCACCGGAACGCGCCCCTCACCGTCGAGGGACGCCGTCGACTGGTCGAGCGTTGCCGGACGAGACCGATTGCGCATGTCGCAGCCGAGATGGGGGTGTCCCGGGCGTGCGCTTCGAAGTGGGTCAATCGATACCGGAGCCACGGCGAACTCGGGCTGGAAAACCGCTCGTCCACGCCCCACCACCAGCCGACCGCGACACCGTCCGAAGTCCTCGCACTCATAGAAGAGCTGCGCCGGACCCACAAGTGGTCCGCTGCCAGGATCGCCTTCGAGCTGGCCCAGGCCGGAACACCAATCAGTCGAAGGACCGTGAACAGGCACTTGGCTGAGATCGGCATCAACCGGCGCCGGTTCATCGACCCCAATGGCGAGTCCAACCGCCAGCCGCGGAAGATCCATGCCCGACGGCCCGGCCACATGATCCACGTCGATGTGAAGAAGGTGGGCCGTATCCCTGACGGCGGAGGCTGGCGCGCACACGGACGCGGCAGTGACCAGGCCAAAGCCGTCAACCGGAGAAAGAAGACTGAGCGCGGTGGCTACGTCTATCTGCACTCGGCCATAGACGGGTACAGCCGTCTCGCCTACACCGAAGCACTGCCTGACGAGAAGGCCATCACCGCGATCGCCTTCCTCCATCGTGCCCGCGCCTGGCTGGCCGCCCACGGGATCACACGCATCGAACGGATCGTGACAGACAACGGCGCCTGCTATCGAGCCGAGAGCTTCACCCGGGCCCTCCTCGGCGCCAGGCACCAGCGCATCGCGCCCTACACCCCACGCCACAACGGCAAAGTCGAGCGATACAACCGCATTCTGGCCGAAGAGTTCCTCTATGCCCGGACGTGGACGTCGGAAGCTCAACGCACCCATCTCCTGGGCCGCTGGATTGTCCACTACAACTACCACCGACCGCACACCGTGCTCGGAAACCAACCACCCGCAGCACGACTACCGGGCGGCGTCACCAACGTCCTGGCCTCCTACACCTAGTGGTCGACACCCGCGCCCGCTTCGGCTTCACCGCCGCACCCGGCACCAGCGACGACGCCCGCGTGCGCCATCTGACCATCGCCCTGGCCCCGCAGCACGCGGCCCGCCTGTTCGACGCCCAGGACGCCGGCGCCACTTGGCTGCACTTATGAAGCGCCCGTGAGACAGGCAGGTCGGCGCGTTCACTCTTTCGGGCTACTTGGCTCCGAACTGAGGCGGCTGCTCTCGACGGTAGGCAGTCTGGTCGTACGGACCACGGTCTGGGTCCCGATCATCGGCTTCCAAGGCCGCCAGTCCCGCGTGACCATCGAACGGTCCTGGCTCTTCGAGCAGTACGTCATCCGCCGGCGGCCCCTGCCGGACCTGGCCCGCGAGCAAGGCATGAGCCGCTCGAACATGGCCCGCTGGGCCCGCGTCCACAACATCCCCTCCGCCGCAGCGGAGGAGCAAGTCACCGTGCCGCCCTCCGAACAACCGAACTCGCCGCCTATCTCCCGGCTATCTTGCGAAGCGGCCTCACCAGTCCCTTCGCATGGCAGAGGATGCGAAACTTCGCGGCCGCATCGTCCTTCCCGTCGATGCATGAGGCAGCGCGAGCCCTCAATATCAATCGGTCAACGCTGGTGAACCAGATCAACCAGCTTGAAGCAGTCCTCGGACAGCCCCTGCTGGAACGAGCTACGCGCGGCAGAGCCATGAAGCTGACCAGCTTTGGCAAACGAGTGGTTACCGCGATCAACAAGATCCCTTCCGAGGAAGGAGTTCACCGAGCTCTCACCGCCCCAGACTGGCGGCCTTGATAGCACGTTGAGCGAAGACATCCTCACGGCGGTCTGCCATCTGCCGCAGCGCGTCTTTGCGATCTCGCTTGGAGAGCCGGTCGAGATAGGTGTGACCGAAGAGGTGGTCGGTCTCGTGTTGCAGACACCGAGCGAAGTAACCCGTTCCTTCAATGACGAGGGGGTTGCCGTCCTTGTCGAGCCCGCGAGCGATGGCACGATCGGTGCGGGGAACCGCCATGCCCGCACCGGGCACGGACAGGCAGCCCTCGAAGTCGTCAACAAGCCGGCGGCTACCCGGATCGGGCAGGTCCAGAACCGGGTTGATGATGTGACCGACATGCCGGATCCCATAGTCGTCCGGGCAGTCATACACGAACAGCCGCAGGTCGACATCTACCTGGTTGGCAGCCAGGCCGGCACCGTCGGCCACATACATGGTCAGGAACATGTCGTCGATTAACGCCGACAGCTCCGGAGTGCCGAACTCGGTCACCTCCCGGCACGGACGGCTCAGTACCGCCTCACCCACCACCGTGACCCTGCGAACCGAACCGCGTTCCGCCTCTGGTGGCAGAGCCGGATAGGTGTCCACCGGGCGGCCTTGCACGCGGACTCGCCGGTCGACGGGACGGGACCGCTCGTGACGAACAGACATAGCTGTCTCCCCTTTTTGCGCACGTCACAGATGCCGCGGAGGTCACCGCAGCTGATGACTTCAACAAGGACTGCGGCTTGCCAAGTCCTTTGCAAAGTAGCAGACTTTGCAAAGTGACTGAAGATGATGTCAACAGCCCGGGCGGCCGGACAGCCGGCAACAGCGAAGAACTGCGCGAGCACGAAGTCCGCACAGCTTTGCTGGACCTACTGGCTGAAGTCGGCACCGTCACGGCGACCGAAGCCGCCTCCCGGCTGGGCTATAGCTCTGGCCTCTGCTCATTCCACCTACGGCAGCTCGCACGTCACGGACACATCGAAGAGGCTCCCCACAGCGGGGGCCGGGCACGTCCTTGGCGTCTGAAGCAGCAGACCCACGCTGCTGGCGCACCTATGGAGGAGCAGTTCGGCGACCTGGCCCGCGGGCTGGAGGACGAGAGCTGGCAGCGATGGCTGACCCAGCGAGACGAGGCGCCGGCCGAATGGCGTCAGGACGAAGCCTTCAGTGCCGTCGCCTACCTGACACCCGAAGAGATGAGCCGGGTCGCGGACGTGATCCGACGGGCCATGGCGCCCTACCAAGACCGCGAACAACGCCCCCTGGCCCGGCCCGACGACGCTCGACCGGTGGCCCTCATCACCCGACTCTTCCCCCTGCTTCCCCACACAGCAGACGGCGCGGACCAAGACTGAGAAAACGTCGGCCGTTTCGAACGCACTTGAGGAAATGACACGACGCTGAGACAGCAGGCAGATGACACGACGTGAGACAACCTGAAAACGTCCAGGTCACCGCGTCGCTGCATGACGCCGAGGCTGAGAACCTACACCGTTGTGGGGTCTCACGAACCGTGGCCAAATCTCACGAACGATGGCCAAGCGGCGGCCATTCGCGAGACTCCGCAGGTCTAGGGCTTGCCGTCGGTGGCTGTCCCGAGGATTTGGCCACGGTCGTGAGACTGGATGGTTGGCCAAGCCGTGAGACAGCGCGACAACCGCCAGGTCACGGCGTTGTCGTTGGCCACGGGCTGCGAGACCCTACACGCCCCGTACACGCCCCTGAGTGCCCCTCTGGCGGCCGATCACCCGGTCCGGCGTCAATTCCCTCGCCGGTTCGGGTGATCGGCCCTTACAGCCCCGTATAGCCGATCTTGAAGGGCCGCCCCCGATGGCTTCCGTTTCCGACGGCCTGAACCGCGCCGTGCAGCAGGCATTCACCCGCCCCATCCCGAAGTCGGCTGGTGCGCAGATGCGTTACCTGGTCAAGCAGCTCAAGGGCACCCGCGCGGTCGCCGACGCGCTCGGTGTCTCCCAGCGCACCGTCGAGCGCTATGCGAAGGACCAGATCCGCCGGCCCCGCGCCGACCTCGCCGCGCGACTGGCCGACGCTGTCCGCGCCCGCTGGCAGCCCCGCATCCGCGAACAAGCCCGGCGCCAGGCGGCCACCAGTACCGGCCTGGTGGTCGACACCCGCGCCCGCTTCGGGTTCACCGCCGCACCCGGCACCAGCGACGACGCCCGCGTGCGCCATCTGACCATCGCCCTGGCCCCGCAGCACGCGGCCCGCCTGTTCGACGCCCAGGACGCCGGCGCGAGCGAGCAGCAGTTGCGTGCCATCGCCGCCGAGGGCCTGGGCGAGATGTACTTCCGCGACGGCGGCCGCCGCGCGCACGGCCTGGAGGTGGAGTTCACCGACGTCGAACACCTGGAGTTCGATTTGTAGAGACCGGGCGCGTGGATGGGTCGGCCATGCGAAGGTGAGCCGAAGCACGGTAGTTGTCACATAGGCAGTCTTGTTGTCACCTGCGAGATGCGACGCCGGAAGGTCTCAACTCTTGACGGCCTCTGCGATCTGCCCGGCGGCCTGGGCGGGGGTGAGGTGCGTGGTGTCGACGACCTCGGCTTCGGCGTGCAGCCACGTGCGGGCCGCCTCGGCGTAGGGCTCGAGGTATTGGAGACGGAACGGGGAGTTGGGGCCTAGAACGGTGTCGCCTGCGATGCGTGCGCGGAGGGTGTCCTGGTCGGCGTGGAGTACGAAGTGCCGGACCGGAATGTCGTGCTGGGCAAGTCCCGAGCTGATCTCGCGCCAGTACTGCTCGACCAGGACGGTCATGGGCATCACCAGGGTTCCGCCGGTGTAGTCGAGGATGCGTCGGGCGGTTTCGACCACGAGGGGCCGCCATGGCGGCCAGTGCTGGAAGTTGTCCGTCGCGGGCAGTCCTGGCTCGATGTCCATGAGTGTCTCGCCGACTTTCTCGGCGTCGAACACTCGTGAGTCCGGGATCAGCTGCTGGACGAGCGCACTAGTCGTTGTCTTGCCTGCGCCGTGGGTGCCGTTGAGCCATACGATCATGGACTTGACGCTAGCGCCGTGTGGGCCGCGTGGACAGGCAGAGTAGAAGATCCGGTGCGGTCGATCAGGTATGTGAGGACCGGGATTTCTCCTGGCTCAGCCTCTGCGGGCTCAGGGAAGTGTCAATGTCAGTGGGCTCTGCCAGGGTGTGCGTCGTGGATGAACTGGTGGAGCGTGTCGACGATCAAGATCGTGTGCTGGGGATGGTGGTCAGCCGCCGGCAGGCCATCCAGGAGGGTTGGCTGCACCGAGTCGCCGTGACGGTGTGTCGTGATGAGCATGGACGGGTCCTCGTCCACCGACGGTCGGAGCAGGTATCGCGCTTCCCCCGGCTCTATGAGGTCGGGGTCGGTGGTGCCGCAAATGTAGGCGAGTCCTATGAACAGGCCGCCGCGAGGAAGCTGGCCGAAGAGCTGGGCATTCGTGCGCTGCCGCGCCTGCTGTTCACGTTCATCAACCGCAGCGGCTTGAGCCCTCACTGGCTCGGCGTGCACGAAGCCGTGGTGCCGGACGCCGTGGTCCTCGATCCCGATGAGGTCGCCTGGCATGGTTGGCTGACCGAGCTGGAGCTGCGGTCGGCCCTGCTGGAGTGGCGCTTCACCCCCGACAGCCACGAAGCCTTCAGTCGGTATTTGGCGTTCAGGACCGCGCGGTGGCTGCATACCGTGAGGGCTGGCCTCCCCGACCCACTCCGCGATCGTCCAGCAGTTCTTGCGGGGCAGGTCCGACAACAGGCCCAGCAGCAGCCGCCCGGCTCGAAGGCGGGGTTCGTATCGGGAGAAGCGGCCCGCGATGCGGCCCATGGCCGCCGCGAATGCCTCCCGCCACCGGATGGGATCTATGCTGTGACCTGCGGCCACCATCTCATCGTCGGTGCACACAGCTCACAATGATCAACGGTGGCCGCACTCGTCCACCCACCGGACCGGGCCTACGAGCGTTCGGTGAGCAATTCCGCCAGGCGGTCGGCGAACTCGGTGAGCCAGTCCAGCCGTGGTCCGCCGCGGGCGATACGAAAACCGTGATGGCGACCCCAGAACGCAGCCTGGACGGCATGGAACTGGGCCCACCGCTGGACGCGTTCACGGTCGAGTTCCGCGGCCTCTGCGAAGACGTCCAAGACGCGATGGACAGCCTTGCGCAGGTCATCCGCTTCCAGGAGCGTCAGCGCGCGGGACTTCAGTAGCGTGCCGCCGTCGTAGGCGGGATCTCCCACGTACCCCTTGGGGTCGACAGCCAGCCACGGCTCTCGGCCGGCACGCAGGATGTTCCGGGCATGCAGGTCGCCATGGATGAGGGTGTCCGGCTGGGCCCGACCCAGCTCCCGAACGGTCCCCACGGCGGCATCCAGCACCTGACGCGGCAGCGCATGCGACAGCTCCTCGGCGTCCTTGAGCAGCTGCTCCTCCCAGACATCGGCCTGCTCACGAAGCCGGGGCAGGCCGGGCGGTGCGGGGATGGCCAGGCGGCGATTGAGTCGCCCGGCGACGGTCACCACCTCGTCACCGTCCTCGACCTCCGCCAGGGTCGAGGGCTGAACCCGCTCCAGCAGCATCGCGAACCGCTCGTCGTCGCGCTCATGCAGCAGGACCGCGCCGCACCCGCCCCACGCAACGAACGCATCCGGCTCATGGACGTTGCCGGGATGCGGAAACGACACCTTCAGCACGGAGCTCTCCTCAGCCCGCCGCCGTACCGGAACGATGACGCCAACACCTCCGTGCATGACCTCGCCATCCGGCACGCACCCCCAGCGCCCCAGCAACTCCTCTACGATCCCGGGCAGCTCGGCGAGCCATGCCGCCCCGGCTTCCCCCTCGCGGTCGACGGTGCTCTGTGCGAACTCCTCTGGCATCGCGATCATCCCGGCACCCTACGCGCCAGCCCGCCGCAGCCACCAAGCCCAAGCCGGCCGCTGCCGCCGCCGGGAAGACCTCGCCCTACGAAGGTCGCGATCTACAGCTGGAGTACTAACCCCCTGCTCCGGACCACCTGCCTCGCACCCGAACCCCTCGCGGTCGGGTGCGGGCCAGGCCGCCCGGCCTGCACACCACACTCCCGCCGCGCTCACCACACCCAGGAGGTCCCCGCGTGTTAGCCACCCTCATCACCGCCGCCCTCGCCATCACCGGCACCCTGGCAGGCGCAATCGTCTCCGGCCGCTTCCAGGAACGCGCCGCCGAACGACAGGCGCGCATCGCCCACGGCGAGTCGGTCCGCCGGGACCGGCTGGAGGCCGTCACCACGCTGGCCTGCGCCGCATCCGACCACCGCCGGGCGATGTGGATGCGCGGCGACGCCCTCCTCAAGGGCGCCGGCCCCGAGCAGGTCGAGACCCTGCGCGCTGAGAGTCACCTGACGCGCAGCGCAATCACCCGCCCCCTGGTCGCGCTGCGCGTCCTCATCGAGGACCAGGCCGTGCGCGCCGCGGCTGACGCGATGGTCACGCTGACGTACGCGATGCGCGACGCATCCGCCACCACCGACGACCTGGCCGCCGCCCGGGAAGCCGCGAAGGCCGCTCACGACGACTTCGTGTCCGCCGCCGCCCGCTACCTGAGCCCGACCGTCTCCCGGGGAGCACTGTGAACACGACCCCGAGCCTGCCGCGCGCCCTCCAGGGGTTACCAACTGGAGTTCACGCGGGTTCCTCGGAGCCCTCTGGTGCGAGAACAGTGCAAGTGAGGAGGTGAGAGCCTTCTCGCCGACTGTCACCCGTTCGTGTCGGATTCCCCGAGTTGCTGTCAGATTCTGCGAGCACGGCCAGTAACTTGCGAGGTTATGGGGGAATCGGGAAGTCGCCGCCTGACGTTGCTCACCGGGCAGTCGGGGGACGGCGACTTGCACGGTGCCGATGGGCCTGACGGCAGTGGTCTGGCCGATGTCCAGGTGCTCCAGCGGCGGGCTGCCGCACAGACCCATGCCGTCGACGAGCAGGGCTTCTACCTGGAGACCGTGTCGGAGTATCTGTGGGCCCGGGACGTCGCCGGGCTTGCTCCCACAACCTTGGAGAAGCTGGTCCAGCCGGTGATGGAGCTGTGCTCCTTCTACGACCTGGTCCCCTGGCGGCTCACGCCGCGGCACGTGGACCGCTTCTACACCGGCCAGGGCCGCCGGGCCCGCTCTACGGTGCGGAGCAAGCTGACCAAGGTCGACAGCTACTTCGCGTTCCTGGAACAGCGCTATGCAGGTGAGATCGCCCGACGGTTCGGCGCGACGGTCGAGTCGCCGGTCGACACGTTCAACAGGCCAGTGCACCGGGGTGACTTCGGCCTGCGCGTTCCTCCGTCACAGCGAGCGTTGACGGAGTGCTTCGCGCAGTGGCGGACATCGCTCCCGGCGGCGCGCAAGTACCAGGTGGCCGTACGCGACTACGTGATGGCCAAACTCGCCTACATCTCCGGGGTCCGTGCGAGCGAATTGTGCGCGGTCCGCCTCGGAGACATCCACTGGGAGCTTGGCCAGTGGGGCCGGTTCGTGGTCCAGGGCAAGGGGGCTGGCGGCTCGGGCAAGCGTGAGCGGCAGGCGTACCTGTTCGCCGAGGGACGCGAACTGCTGTGGTGGTACATCGAGAAAGTCCGCGGGGTATTCAGCGACGACCCCCTGGATCCGGCAGCACCGCTGTTCCCCTCCGAACGGCGTCCCCGGGCGCTGGCCTCCGCGGGCATCACCGTGTCCACGGCCGTGCAGCCCGACGCGTTCCGCAAGGCCCTCAGGACGGCCGGTGAGCTCTATCTTCCCGGGCCGGTGACCTGCTTGATTCCCCACCTGCTGCGGCACGCGCGGGCCACCCACCTCTACGAGAGCGGCATGGCGCTGTGGGACGTCCAGAAGGTCCTTGGCCACATCTGGGCCAGTACCACGGTCGGCTACCTGTCGACCGTCCAGGCGGACCCGGAGCTGGCCAGCCTGCAGTCCGCACGCCGGGCAGTTCGACGGTTGAGCATGGAGGCATGAGCGATGAAGTGGAACCTGCGGATGGTCGCCGCACAGCGCGACATCTGGAGGCCGACGCAGCTGCAGGCGGTCCTCGCGGAGGTGGGGTTCACGCCGTCGCTGAGCAAGGTCGCGGCACTCTGGAGCGGCAAGCCGGTCACGGTCCGGCTGGAGGACCTGGACAAGATCTGCGCAGCGTTGGACTGCACCGTCGCTGACCTTATGCAGGCCGAGCCGGAGTCGTATCTCGCCTCCCGCGAGCACGACGAACGACGGGTGGCCGGCGCCCGGCCCGATCACGGCGCCGCGGTCCGTCCCGTTCCGGGCAACGGCCGTGGCCTGCGCGGGCTTCCGCCCAACTGATCGGCAGACGGGATGCACTGGCGTCAGGTGGTCTTCCGGTTCGGCTCGGAGCTGCCGGTCCCGCGCTGGCGCCCCTGGTCGCCAGGGCCGAGCTCACCGACCGTTTGTGACGATCCGCGAGTCTGTCCCCCGCAGATCCCCGGTCAGCTGTCCTGGACGCAACTGCCCCGGACGCTGACGATCGAGCACGCGCATCGGATCGCGAACCGCTCCTTCCCGGAGCTGCCCGCGGTCGCCGCGGCGGTCGATCAGATGGCGGCTGAACGGCAGCTGGGCGAGGCATGGAAGCGCCTGGCCCTTCACATGGCCCGTCTCGCTCTGGCCGGCCGGGAAGCCGACCAGCAGTTGGTCCGCGAGCAGGACCTCGCTCGACTCCCGGAACTGCGCGGACCGTTGGTGGAGTTGTTCCGTCGCGCTGGGCTGCTGCGGCGCCGCCCGAACCGGTGGCATCTGGCACTGCATCCCCATGCCCCGGCTGTGAGCTGCGAACACTGCCTGTCCTGGTCCGGCACCACCGCGAAGCTCTGTTCCGCCTGCAAGAACTGGAATCGGTTCAACGACACCGGCGAGTGCCGGCGCTGCCACCGAGTCCTTCCGCTCTCCTTGGGGCGCTGCCGACGCTGCCGTGTCGTCCATCTGGAGCAGACTCTGGCCGACGCCCCGGTCCTCGACCAACTCTGGTTCGGCGGTGAAATTGACATCTACGCGAACAAGACCGGCCGCGACCTCAAAACCGCACGACGGCATCAGGCTCGCCGAGCCAGAGCGGCCCGCTGCTACTGGCCTGAGCACCTGATCGACCCCGCTCAACTCGAACTCTTCCCGGCGCCGGAGCGGGACTGGACAGCGATCCGCGACCCCGGGCTACTGAAGATCATGCCCGAGGCGCAGCACCTCGTCGACGAACTCGACCGACTCGCCCGAGCACAGTCCTGGTCCAGCGCCACTCGCAAGAAGAGCCTCCGCACCCTGCGGGTGCTGCTGGCCTGGCTCGGCACCGACACCCCGATACCTGAGCGCGACGTCTACGGCGCCGGGAGCATCACCGAGCACTACAACACCGTCCGAGTCGCCGGATTCCTGCAGACCAAGGGCCTGCTGGCCCCGGATTCACAGGCGGTCGGCACCGACGAGGCATCCGTCCACCGGTGGGTGGGCCAGGCACCCGCGCAGTTCCAGGCGGACCTTCGCGCCTGGGTGTCCGTGCTCCGCGGCGAGGGCAAACGGCCCTCACCAGCCATGCCCTGGAACACGATCCGCGGCTACATGCTGCACGTCGTGGCCGTCCTTCCCGCCTGGGACCACCTCAGGTCACTCAACGAAGTCACCGAGGAGGAGGTGAAGACGGCCGCCGTCAACTACTCGTACTTCACCGGGCTGCGGTCGCTCTTCAGGGCCCTGCGGCGCGAGCGCCGGATCTTCCGCGACCCGGCCAGGAACGTGCACCTGACCGCGCCCGTCAGGGTCCCGCGGCCCATCCCGGCGGACCGACTCAAGGGGCTCTTGGACCAGGTCCCCGGCATCAAGGACAAGCTCGCTCTCGTCCTGATGGCTGTCTATGCCGTCCGTCCCAAACAAGTCGCCGAGATCCGGCTCGACGACCTCGACCGCTCCATCGGGCGCCTGCGGATCCGCAGACCGAACCGGCTCGACCACGAGATCCACCTGGACGACTTCGCACTGCAACTCGTCAAGGACTGGCTGATCGAGCGCCACCAGCGGTGGCCACTGAGCACCAACCCCTACCTGATCGTCAGCCCCATCACCGCCCTGCACGTCGACCGGCCCGCCGTCGGCCCCTCCAACTTCAAAGCACTCCGCGACCGAATCGGCATCAACCCCACCCAGCTCCGGCAGGACCGGTTCCTCGACGAGGCCCGCGAAACCGCCGACCCGATCCGGCTGATGCGACTGTTCGGGATCACCTCGCACACCGCGATCCACTACGTCCGCATGGCTTACCCCGAGCGCTTCACCATCGATCCCACTCAGGCCTAGCAGGCGCTGGACGAAATCCAGTCCTCGTTGCTGCGATGGCGGCCCAGCCCCACGGCCTCGTATTCGTCCTCGCCCAGACTCCTTCGGGCGCCCAGCCGCCGCAGGGCCTGGGAGATGGGGCTGACTGCTCGCGAGAACCGCTTCTTCGTCGGCTCATCCAGCGGCCCCAGTGCCAGCGCGCCGTCAGCCCAGACAGCGGCTCGTTGCTCGCCGACTCCGCCGAAGTATTCGGCCTCCACATAGGCGATCGGCCCCGCAGCAGACCACTGAGCCAGCAGCGTGTCGAAGCCCCCTGGCAGCCGCCAGAACCCCAGGTCTCGTCCGTCGCTGCCGTCCGTGACGGCATCGAAGACCTCATCGGTCATCGGCATCAGCGACAGGCCCTGGCCAAGAGGCACCACTTGGGCTCCAGGAACCTCGCGCGACGCGATGCGCAGCACCTCGTCACTCGCGATGACCGCCTGCAATTCGTAACCCACCCCGAGCCCTCCCCAACCGATTGGAGCCTCATCTTGCCTGACACGTCGCGACTGAACCCGCGTGCCTCCCCACTCCAGAACCCACACCCCACCAGCGGGTTCCTGTCACGTGAACCTTCAGAATCCGCGAACCCGCTGGTTTCCGAGTACGACTGGCGCACCGCTCCGGCCGGCCTGGCCACGCGCCGCCAGCTGCGCGCCGACCGGCTCCGCCCCGGCGGACAGGAGCCGATCGCGATCCTGCGGTGCCGGGCGTGCGCCACCCGCCCGCAGCGCACCTGCACCCGCCCCGCCTACCTCTACCGGCGCGACCTCGCCCTGCCGATCCGGCCCATGACCCTCGCCAAGGAAGCCGCCCTCGACAAGGCCATGGCAGCTCGGACCACCTGCCCGGCATGCCTGCGCCGCTACCACCACTGCCTGCCCTTGCGCACCCTGGGTTCCTGCTTGGAGTGCTACGACGGAACCCCGGCCGACCCCGCCACCTACACCGCCCCGCCCGCTCACGCCCTGGCCGCGTAAGCGCACGAAAGACATCTCAGGGGGCTAAGGAGTCAAGCTGCCCTCCTGGTGTGCCCTGAAGGCGGTCGGCGCGGTGGTCGAAGATGGGCTCATGACGGGTGAAGCGAGCGAGATCGTTCTGAGCAGGCAGGACCTTCGTGAGGTCACCGCGTTCGCCGCGGCGTGCGCGGAGATGGCCCTCGAGATCTTCGAGGCCGATCAGCCAGACGACTCGCGGCCTCGAGACGCTGTCGGTGCCGCGCGGGAATTCGCTCGGGGTGGCGAGCGCGGGAAGACTCTGCGCGACACAGCGTCGGCGGCCCTCAAGGCAGCCAAGAGTGCGGACACTGCGGCTGCGCGCGAGGCAGCGTGGGCAGCGATGTCTGCGGCAGGCGCCGCCTATCTGCATCCTCTGGCCAAGGCCACCCAGGTCAAGCACATCCTCGGAGCCGCCGCTTATGCAGCCAGGGCGGCCGAACTCGTTGCTGGTGACGATCGGAGCGTTGCTGCCGAGCAACTGGAGCGAGCGGTGCATCACGCGACCCCGGTCGTCGTTGACGTGCTCAAACGATTCCCGGCGGCACCGGGTGGGGGCGGTCGGGTTGGCGAGTTGATTCGACTGCTGGACGCTGATCTTCGTTCACTCACCCTCCTTGAGTGACTTTCCGTCTGCGGTTGTGGTCGATGCCCGGGTCAAGCGGAGGCGTGAAGCAGTGGTGCGAAGGCGTGTTGCTCGTCGAAGTGCTGCCGGGTCTGGAGGCAGTGGTGGAGCTGTCCGAGGAAGCGGTTGAGCAGGTGGCGCTGGGCGGCGTTGTGCCAGTCTCCGTGCTCGCGTCGGCGGCGGTAGTGGGCGTTGGCTCCGGGGGAGGCCTAGAGGGCTGAGAAGGCCCAGAGGAAGCCGGCGTGCATGAGCCGGTTGTTCTTGACGAAGCGGCGGCCGACGAAGCGCTTCTTCCCGGATGCGCGGGTGATCGGGGCGGAGCCCGCGTAGGACTTGAGTGCTCTGCCGTCGGCGAAGCGGGTTCGGTCGTCACCGATCTCGGCGAGGACGCGGGCGGCGAGCTGGGGACCGAGCCCGGGGAAGCTGAGCAGGATCTCGCTGTCTGTGTGCTGGTGGAAGGCGACTTCGGTGGCCGTGGCGAGGTCGTCCGCAGCCTGGCAGGTGGCGTCCAGCTGCTTGAGCAGGGCCAGTAGTTGCTGGCCGAAGGCGTCCTCGACGGCCGGGAGGTGGTGGGCGTACTCGGCACGGAAGACGCTGCGCAGACGTTCGGCCTCGGTGTCGAAGGACCGGGTGCGTCCGCTACGTTTGAGGGCGGCGCGGATCTGGGTGAGGGTGAGCCGGGCCGCCTTCGCCGGGGTCGGCGCCAGGGAGAGGATCACTCGGGCGTCTGCCCTGGTCAGGCCACCTTCCTTGCCCTGGAAGGCGTGCAGGGCGGCGGGGTAGTACTCGCGGAGCAGGGAGCGGACCTGGTTGGCGACCTGCTGGCGGCTCCAGACGGCATCCTGCTGGGCGCGGGCCAGCACGGCGATGGCCTGGGCGAGTTCGCTGTCGGCGGGCAGCGGCCGGTGGGCGTGCATGTCCGTGCGCAGGATGTTCGCCAGGACCAGAGCGTCGCCGGGATCGGACTTCTTGCGGCTGACGCCATGGCGGTCGCGGTAGCGGGCCGCGGCGAGCGGATTGATCGCGAAGATCTGGCGGCTGCCGGTGCGCAGGGCGGCAACGAGCAGGCCGTGACTGGTCTCGATGGCCACGGGTATCGGGGTCTGCGGGCTGTCGCCGTGTTCGGCCAGGAGGTCCAGGAGTTTGTTGTAGCCGGCCGCGTCGTCGGTGATACGGGCTTTGGTGAGCTGGGTGCCGGTGTCGTCGACGATGGCGACGTCGTGGTGGTGCTCCGCCCAGTCGATGCCGCAGAACACGGTCAAGCTGTCCTCCTAGTACTCCAGTCTGGTTTCGCGATCTTGTCGCGGACCCGGCTGGGAACGGGTACGGCCACCGCGTGATCATCGGGGTTGTGTGGACTCCTGAAGATCGTGCGGTGGCCGCGGGCCATAGCGTAGACCCTGCCCGCTGGTGGGCGATGTTCGACCAGGTCATGGCCCGGATCGCGGGCCGCTTCGGACGAGTTGAGCCGCGGGCCGCGGCCCGTGCCTACCTGCTCGGGCTGCTGTCGAACGTCGAGCGCAAGAACTGCTGGCAGCTGGCCGAACAGGCCGGCCACAGCCGACCCGGGCCGATGCAGCGCCTGCTGCGCTACGCCCGCTGGGACGCCGATGCGGTCCGCGACGACCTGCGCGCGTACACCGCCGAACACCTTGGCGCCGACGGCGCCGTTCTCGTCGTCGACGAGACCGGCTTTCTGAAGAAGGGCCGGGCCTCGGCCGGTGTGCAGCGGCAGTACACCGGCACCGCGGGACGCATTGAAAACTCCCAGGTCGGCGTGTTCCTCGCCCTGGCCACCCGCCGTGGACGGGCCCTGATCGACCGTCGGCTCTACCTGCCCGAGCAGTCCTGGTGCTCCGATCCCGAACGCCGTCACGCGGCCGGGATCCCCAAGGACACCCAGTTCACGACCAAGCCCCGCCTGGCCGGGGAGATGATCGCCGCCGCGCTGGACGCCGGGATCACCGCGTCCTGGGTGACCGGCGACGAAGCCTACGGCCAGGACCCCCAGCTCCGCGCCGCCCTTGAGGCGCGCGGCACCGGCTACGTGCTGGCCGTCGCTTGCTCGATGCGGGTGAGAATCAACCACGGCCGCACCGCCGTCCGCGCGGACACCGTCGCCGGCCGCCTGCCCGCCACGGCCTGGCAGCGCCACAGCGCCAGAAACGGTGCGAAAAGCCCGCGGTACTACGACTGGGCCTGGATCCACATCGGCACCGACTGCCACCGTCACCTGCTCATCCGACGTAACCGGACTACCGGTGAACTCGCCTTCTCCCTGTGCTGGTCACCCACAAAGGTGGCCCTGTCCGAACTGGTCCGCGTCGCCGGCATCCGCTGGAGCGTCGAGGAGTGCTTCCAGGCCGCCAAGGGTCAGGTCGGACTCGGCCACTACCAGGTGAGGCACTGGACCTCCTGGCACCGGCACATCACGCTCGCCATGCTCGCTCTGGCCTTCCTGACCGCCCTCGCCGCCGGCGCAGCGCCGCCGAAGCGGACCGCCGAGCCGCACCAGCTCGCCCGCAGCAGCGACCCCATTGCGTTGACCGTTCCGGAGATCCGCCGCCTCTTCGGCGCCCTCCTCAACCCACTGGCCGTGTCGGCGGCCAGGCTGCTGCACTGGTCCGCCTGGCGCAGACGCCACCAGGCAACAGCCCGACGCAGTCACTACCGACGACGATCCGCCGACGAATCCGCTGGGTAGATCACGAAACCGTACTGGAGTACTAAGGGGATGTTACGCACTGTTGGCGGCAGTTCGTGATCCGCTCCTACAGTATGAGGTGACAGGTCCGCCAACTCGCCCTTGTGCTGGGCTGATTAGGCGGAACCGGCCTCGCGTTGAGGGCGCAGGTTGAGGTCAGCTCGTCGCTGCACGTCCCAGAAGCCAGGCTCTTCGATAGTCCTTGGATAGCGGCAACTCGCCGGTACGTCATCGGGGGACCGACCTGTTCCGGGGTGCCCGGTCGCGCAGAACTAGCAGGGTCCAGCCGCGGCCGGCTGGATCGAGTGGTCTGGTCGCGGCTGTGAAGAGCTCGGCGGCCCGGCGGTAGGAAAGCCGTCCTCGGCCGGTCACCGGGCAGCGGTCAGCCGCCGGTGTGGAGGCGGGGGCCCGTCGGTCGGTAACGAACACCGGCCCCGCGGTGCGCCCGGCCAGCAGCATGGGCAACAGGCGTGACGTGCCTCGTCCCCAGCTCAGGGATGCTGCCGCGCGCGCCCTGGTGCGGCGACCGGGTAGGTCGAGGTCGTCGATATCGAGGGCAAGCACCTGTTCGACGGGGGCTCTCGACTCATGTAGGAGATGCCACAGAGTCAACTCCCTGAGCGGAGCCCGCAAGGCGAGGGCAGCGTGGGCCCGATCCGGGTTGGCGGCAGTCACCCTCGCAGCCGTGGAAGCACCAGAGGCATTCGGTATCGGTCCAGGGCACGGAGCTGGCGGTGCCAGTCCGGCGGCCGGGTCTGCGGTGATCCAGCCTTCTGCTAGCCACCATGCCGTAGCGGCTCGAAGGCAGGCCAGTTCGCGGGCCAGCGTGCGTGGTTCGGCAGCGGCGGCGCGATCAGTCAGTCCCCGTTGCAGCCGCTCCTGGGCCTTCGGGTCGTCGAGCAGGGCAAGCGGAACGACGGGTGGGTGCGCTCCCCGGCGCTCGCGACCGGTCGGAGCCCGGCGGTCGACCAATGGCCAGGACCACCCGGCCAGCGAGATGCGGTAGACGCGGCGGGAGGAAGTGCCGAGATCGGCCGCAGCGAGATAGCAGTCAACGGCGACGCTGTACTCCACCGGCGCCGGGCGAGGTGTGCCGGCACTGTCAGTTTCACACTGGATCACACTGGCCACCCGCAGTAAATAAACTCCATGGAGTCTGCCCCATCCTTCTTCCAACGAGCCTACCACCAGGCATGTTGCAGTAAATAGAGGCCATTTACTGCGCCAATTCATTGGGAAGGAAAATTACTGGCGAAAGACTCAGATTTTTTTCCCGGAAACGCTTGCAGGGAATAGGTCCATGGAGGAACAGTGCGGATCCATGACGCTTCGCACTCGCCCGCCCGCTGCATCCAAGCCCCGATCAACCACTCACCGCCTGCGCACGCTGCGGTACTCCCGGTTCCGCCGCTTCCTCGTCGGCCAGAGCATGTCGTTACTCGGCACCGGGATGAACACGATCGGAACGACCTTCGCCGTGCTGCAGATGCCTGGCGGCGGGGTCGACGCCGTCGGCGTGGTGATGGCGGCGCGGATCCTCGCGGTGCTGGTCGTACTGCTGCTCGGCGGCGTGTTCACCGATCGGCTCGGAGCCCGTGCAGTCATGCTGGCCGCGGATCTGCTGCGGTTCACCGCCCAAGGCACGCTGGCTGTACTGCTACTCACCCATAGCGCGAGGCTCTGGGAAGTGGTCGTGCTGGCGGTGGTCCTCGGAATCGGTGAGGGAGGGTTCAGCCCAGGTATGACGGCTCTGGTGCCCGGCCTCGTTCCGCCAGATGACCTTGCGGACGCCAACTCGCTGCTTCAGATCGCCCAGGCTGTGACCTCGGTCGCAGGTCCAGGTCTAGCCGGTCTGCTCATCGCTGTTTCTGATGCGGGCACCGTGGTCGCTGTCGATGCGGTCAGCTACGGCGTGAGCGTCATAGCCTTGGCTGGGCTGCCCCTGTCGCAGTTGGCCTCGCCCCGCCATGGATTGTTCACCGATCTGGGACGCGGCTGGAAGGAGTTCACCTCCCGCACGTGGCTGTGGGTCACGACCCTCCACATCAGCCTCTTCAACTTCGTCCTCTGGGCACCGTTCCTGGTGCTGGGACCAACTCTTGCCCAACAACGGCTCGGCGGTGCCAGCGCCTGGGGACTGGTGCTGGCCCTGTACGGCATCGGCTCAATAGGCGGCGGCCTGGCACTGCTCGGCAGGAACCCCAGCCGGGCACTCGTCTGGTCCGTGGCCGCATCCGCGGGCTGGGCAGTCCCGGCGGCAGCGTTGGCGGCACGGTTGCCGCTGGGTTGGGTGGCCGCAGCCGCACTCCTTGCAGGGGCCGGGGCAGCGGTGTGCAACACCCTCGTGACGACCGTCATCCAGCGCGAGATCCCCGCCGAGATCCGCGGACGTGTCAGTGCGTTCGACAGCCTGGGCGCCTTCGCCCTGGGGCCGCTCGGTCTGGCGCTGGCTGGGCCGGTGTCGGGCGTCGTAGGGGCAGACCGGCTCCTCGGGCTCGGTGTGTTGTGGCAACTGGCCGCGGTCGGGGTGGTACTTGCGTCTCCGTCCGTTCGACGGCACGGCGCAAGGTGACGGGTCTGTCTTCTACGTCCGGTGACAGCGCATCCATGTCGTCACCTGCTCATGACGGCGGGGGCGACTGAGCACGGTCGCGGGCTCGGAGGGCAGCGTCGTGGCTTGCTCCACCACGGGGCCGGAGAGGGAAGTTGTGGGTGTGGGCCCACCGAGCCATGCTCGCAGTGCTCATACCCGTCTCGCGGGCAAGGTCAGGCAGGGTTCGCCGGTGGACAACGTACTGCTCAAACAGCCATTCCCGTTCGATGCTGCCACGGTGTCTGTAGTCCTGGGGGCCGTCCCTGATCGGGATGCCGTACTCCTTGGCGAGATCGGTCAGCAGTCTGCGAGAGAAGCCGGTGAGGGTGGCAATCTGCTGGAGCGAGCGGTGTTCGTCGAGGTAGAGACGAGTAAAGGACTCCTTCGGCAGTTCCTGACGGGCTGTGAAGCGGACGCGTCCTGTGGCTCTGGCAACGTTCTTTGTCGGCGGGAGCGCGGGGGCGGGCTGTTCGTCCAGGGCCAGCCGGACCGCTTCGATGCTGGTGCCGAGGATCTGGGCCGCGTGGCGGACGGGGTTCTTGCACTTTCGGACGAGTTGGTGCAGGTGAGGGATGTCAATGAGTGCTGGGTCGGAGCCAGGCAGGTCGAGGCAGTCCATCAGGGAGGCGGGCGGCCGCCAGGCCACGGGCTCATCGTGGATGCGCTGTTCCGCGAGGAAGATCGCGGCTTCCCTGTTCAGCTCGTGGGCCAGTTCGGGGGTCTGCAAAGCTGCGAAACGGGCGGCCTCAGCCCGGAAAACAGCCTCGTCAAGACTGTGGTGCACTGGGGCGGTCTCCGCAGGCAGTCCGCTGACGCGCTGGAAGAGCAGACTACGGACGAGGAGTTCACGGCGTCCGCCGCCAGGGATCGTGCCGGTGCAGCGGCAGATGGTCTGCCAGCGGTCGTGCGGCAGCAGACGGGAGTAGTCCAAGCGGCGTCGCCGCTGGTAGTCGATGGGGACGTCGACGGCATCGAGGTGGTCGGCGAGTCGGGCGAGAGCTGTGATTGTGTCGGCCCAGTGGTGTTGGTCGGCGAGTCGTTGCAGGACGCGGGAAATACCGATGCCGTCGGTGACCCCGCCCAGGTATCGGGCAGCGTCTTCGAAACTGACCCTGCCGTCGATGATCAACAGGCAGGCGGCCATCACGGGAGCGAGGATGCGCGGGTAGGTGCCACCGTCCGGAGTGAGCCGAACGGTCCACGACGGCCAGAACATGCTGGGGATCTTCCGTGCTCGTCGCGCTGTGTCCCGGTCTGTATTCACCGGGCGTCTGGGCATGGGGGATGGCGTGCGGCAACGCAGTTGTTCGCTGGGCCGCAGCGAGGGAGCGAGTGCTGCCAGGTGCACCGCGTTCAGCACCGGGCTCAGGCCGCGTCCCCAGCTGTCGATGCTGGTGACACTGACCTGCCAGAGCTCGTCGCGCATCGCTTCGATCAGATCGCGCATCCTCTCTCCCGCCTGGTGGACATCGGGCTGCTCCAGGACGTCCAGCGCGATGGTCACCGCGGCAGCCGCGCTCACTGCCCGGGGCGGGGCCATGAAGCCGGGTCGTTCCGCAGCACGCATGGCGAGCTGGGAGTCGAGGTCTGCGGCGAAGTGCTCCTGGGTGATGTCGGACGGCAGCAGGCTCTTGATGTTCTGCTCGGTGGCTTTGTTCGCGAGTTGCGTCAGCGGTTGTACACGGGTTTGGGAGGCGCCCAGATCCACGGTCGGGTGATGTTCACGAGTTTTGTCAGCACCGGGGTACTTGCCAGGACAGCATCGGGGTGTTCCCGGTGAAAGGTCCTGGTCATGCCGCAGATGTCGAAGGTCGAGCTGTACGCGGCGATCCGGCGGGACCACCGGGCCGGCATGACGATGCGGGAGCTGGAGCGCAAGTACAACGTCGCCTGGCGAACGGTCCGCAAGGCCCTGAACTCGGCGTGGCCGGAACCGCGCAAGCCGCTGCCGCCGCGGCCGTCGGCGCTCGATCCGTACAAGGCGGTGATCGACGGGATCCTCCGGGCGGACCTGGATGCGCCGCGCAAGCAGCGGCACACGGTGACCCGGATCTTCCACCGGCTGGTCGAGGAACACGGCGCCGACGTGTCGTATCCGATGGTCAGACGCTATGTCGCCGACCGGAAGCCGCAGATCGCGGTGGAGGCGGGCAAGGCGCCCATCGAAGCGTTCGTCCCGCAGACCCACCCGCCGGGCATGGAGGCGGAAGTCGACTTCGGAGACGTGGCCGTGCGGCTCGCCGGCGAGCTGGTGACCTGCTACCTGTTCTCCTTCCGCCTGTCGTATTCGGGTAAGGCCGTCCACCGCGTGTTCGCCTCCGCCGGCCAGGAAGCCTTCTTCGAGGGCCACGTGCACGCGCTGCGGGTGCTGGGCGGTGTCCCGCGGGGCCGGGTTCGCTACGACAACCTCAAGGCCGCCGTCGCCCAAGTGCTGGGCCTGAGCCGAGCACGGGTGGAAACCGACCGGTGGATCGCCTTCCGCTCCCACTTCGGCATCGAGAGCTTCTACTGCCGCCCGGGCATCGACGGCGCCCACGAGAAGGGCGGGGTCGAGGGACAGATCGGCTACTTCCGCCGCAACCACTTCACGCCGGTGCCGGAGGTGTCCTCGCTGGCGGAGCTGAACGAGATGGTCGAGCAGTGGGACCTGCACGACGGCCGGCGCCGGATCGGCTCCCGGCCGCGGACCATCGACGAGTACTTCGCCGTCGAACAGCCGCTGCTGATGCCGTTGCCGGATGAGCCGTTCGAGACCGGCCGGGTTTTCACCCCCAGGGTCGACCGCTACAGCCAGATCACCGTCCGCACCAACCGCTACTCGGTGCCCGTCCGTCTGATCGGCAAACGGGTCCGGGTCGTGCTGCACGCTTCCCACCTGGTGGTTTACGACCAGAACGTGGAAGTCGCCCGGCACGAGCGGCTGATCGCGAAGGCCAGCTGCCGTCTGGAGCTGGACCACTATCTCGAAGCCCTGATCCGCAAGCCCGGTGCCTTTCCCGGCGCCACCGCACTCGAACAGGCCCGCTCGGCGGGCAAGTTCACTCCGGTCCATGACGCTTGGTGGGCTCAAGCCCGCAAGGTCCACGGCGAGCGGGACGGCACCCGGGCCCTGATCGAGGTGCTGCTGCTGGCCCGGCACATCCCGCACGAGCACCTGGTCGCCGGGCTTGCCACCGCCCTGCGGGCCGGGGCCCTGACCGCGGACGCGGTCGCGCTGGAGGCCCGCAAGGCCGCCCAGGCCGAAGACGAACCGCTCGCCGCCCTGCCGGCCGGAGCCTCAGGGGCGGCGACCGTGACGTTTCTGCACGAGTGGCGCCTTGCCCACCTTCCGCCGGACACCAGGCCGCTGCCCTCGGTGACCCCCTACGACCAGTTGCTCCGACGCCGTCGCGCCAGCGGCGGCGCCCACCCAGAGGGAGAAGCCCAGTGACCCTGCCCCGCCAGCGAGGCTTGACCGAGCAGGCCGCCGACGCCGCCATCGACACCGCCTGCCGCATGTTGCGGCTGCCGTCGATCCGCAACGAGTTCCCCGACATCGCCGACCGAGCGATGAAGGACCAGATGACCTACCGCGGCTTCCTCGCCGAACTGCTGATGGCCGAGTGCGACGACCGGGCCCGCCGCCGTTCGGAACGACGGATCAAGGCAGCCGGCTTCCCGCGGGAGAAGTCGCTGCGGACCTTCGACTTCGACGCCAACCCGAACATCGACCCGGCCACCATTCATACCCTCGCCAGCTGCGAGTGGATCAAGAAGAGCCAGCCGCTCTGCCTGATCGGAGACTCCGGCACCGGCAAGTCCCACATGCTCATCGCCCTGGGAACCGAGGCCGCGATGAAGGGCTACCGCGTCCGCTACACGCTCGCCACGAAGCTGGTCAACGAGCTGGTCGAGGCCGCGGACGAGAAGCAACTGAACAAGACCATCGCCCGCTACGGCCGCGTCGACCTGCTCTGCATCGACGAACTCGGATACATGGAGCTCGACCGGCACGGCGCCGAACTGCTGTTCCAGGTGCTGACCGAGCGCGAGGAGAAGAACAGCGTCGCCATCGCCTCCAACGAGTCCTTCGGCGGCTGGACGAAGACCTTCACCGACCCCCGCCTCTGCGCGGCCATCGTCGACCGGCTCACCTTCAACGGCACGATCATCGAGACCGGAACCGACTCCTACCGCCTCGCCAGCACCCGCGCGCGAGCGGAAGCGCCAGCCACGGCCAGCTGAAGTCGCACGATTCGGCGGGTAGGACCGCCGCCCTCACGGGCGGCGGTCCTACCCGCTCAACCGGTCAAAGTGGCCTGGTGGAAGTACATCCGCCAGCCCGTCTCCGTCAGGCGCCACAAAGAGCTCCGCCATGCCCGACGGCCCTGGTTGTCGGCGAAGTACGTCAGATGAACGACGCCCGGAGCGAGGACGTTGCCGGACATCTCGCTGACCTTGACCGGAGACTCCGGGGAGACCGAGCCGCCGCTCGTCACCGTGAGGATCGACTCCACGTCCCACCGGCGTCCGGAAGCCCCGATCTCGGTGAACTCCGGGTCCAGAAGCTCCAAGACATGGGCCGGGGAGGCACGCACCTCGGGATCGAGAAGCCGCATCTCCCCGTCGATGGCCGCCTGCACGGCCCGCTCACTTTCATCTGTCATGCGCAAACCCTACGGACGCTGCTTGCCCAGGCACAGTGAATTGATCACTCACCGCGACGACGGCACGACGGCGCCGTCAAAACTCGCGAACATCTCTCGATGGAGTGATCACCAACTGCCTCCGGAAATCATGCACAAGTGCTGCTGCCAAACGTGAACGAAGCCAGCTCGGGTAGGTCTGCGAGCACGCGGCCGGCGATCGCCCGGATGTCCGTCAGCGCCTTCGCCGCCGGCTGCGGGCTGAGTGCGTATGCGCCGAAGAAAGCAGTATTCGCGTCAATGACCTCCAGCAGCCGTTCCTGGGCTGACAGCGCGGGATGCCCGGCAGGAAGTCGAAGCGTACGGGTCCGTGTCAGATCGAATCCGCAGCCCCCGGAAGGCGGATGTCCCGGTCTCGAAGAGAGCGTGCCGCAAAGATCCGGGTGAGGGACGACCTCCCCGGACCGGGGCCGCTGCCTGGGGACGCGCCCGCAGACAGGGCAGCAGTCCGCCAGCAGTTGCAAGTGCAGCGGACAGGCGAAGGACCAGCCCAGACGCCAGGTGAGTTGCCAGCGGCCGCTGCTGTCCTTGAGGCAGTCCGCGCAGAACCGCGAGCCGGCACCACGGCCCCAGAGCACCCAGCGGTTGACGTACCGGCGCTCGAAGTTGATGCGAAGGGCCCGCTCGGCGTAGTGCGCCAGCGTCATGGCCGTGACCGTCTGCTCGTCCAGCCCGCTCGCATGCGCGATGGCCGCGGTCTGGTCCGCGCCCAGCAGGATCGTCCAGTCCGGCGGTATGCCCCGCAGGTGATCCCCGCGCCCGGTCCGGGACGGCAGGCCGAGGTGGTGCAGCACCTCGCCGAGCGGGCTGTCCAGCCTGCGGGCGAGAGCCTCCAGCCACGAATCGAGCGCCTCTCCGGGCAGAGGCACCAGCCGGATCGGCAGAGTCCGGACACGCGTGCTCATGCGACCTTGCGGCGGGAGCGTGGGCGGCTGGTCAGCCTCCGTTTCTCCAGTGCTGCTTCCAGCTCCTTGCGGGCCGCCTCCGACGCCTCGTCGTTCTTCACCCCGTCGAGCAAGTCGCGGTCCAGGCGCTCAGCGCCGCTGCGGACAGCCCTCTGACAGCCTCGATTGATCAAGGTCATCAGCGAGCCGATGTGCCCGGTGCTGCGGGCGAAGAGGTAATCGGACAACTCGTCCGCGAGCATCCCCGGCTGCTTGTCGGCCAGGACCACGCGCTGTTCCAGGGCCAGCAACATCTGCCGCCACTCCCGCCGGCCGGGCTCGGACTCGATCCTGAAGGGCCGCACTCCCAACCGGGTAGTGCGGCGCCCGGTCTGGGCCAGCGCCGCATCCCGCCTGGCATCGCCCTCACTGAACAGGCCCTTGTCCGCGAGGCCGACACCGATCATCAGCAAGGTCACGGGGAACTCGTTCGCGATCCATTTCAGATGGTTGCTGACCTCGATGCCATTGCGCTGGTTCCACTTCAGAAAGTGCAGGTCGTCAAGGGCGAGGATGCGGACCTCGCAGGACAGCACGCAGTCCAGGGCTCGCTGGCCGAACTGGGCGGTCGTTCCGCGGTTGCGACCTGGGTGCCCGAAGAACTCCAGCATGGCCCGGTTGAGGTCCTTCATGCCGGTGCTCCCGGTCAGGCCGACCCGGCATACCGGCAGACGCTCGTGCCCCTGGCCGGTGAACTCACCCCGCTCGGCGATCTCCCTGCGGTGGAACTCACGGGCGAACGCGAGGACCGAGGTGGTCTTGCCCAGCCCGGGAAATGCGTCAATCGCCACGGCTCCCTTGGCCTTGTCACCGTCCTGATGGTTGCTGTCGACGATGTCCCACAAATCCTCATGTAATTCGGACAGTTGAGGGGTCTTGAGCGGGCCGATGTTCGCGTGCCACTCCCGCCGCCGCAGGTCGTACTCCGCTCTCGCGTCCTTACCCAAGGCCTTCATCTGGGCCCTCGTCAGCGCCTCGGGCTGCTTGCGGCGCGGAGCCTGGGCAAACGCCTTGAAGTCCTCCTTCCGCGACAGCGCCAGATTGCCCAACGCTTCCGACAGACCGGCCGCGCTCACACGTCCTCCAAGGCATCCGCGTAGAAGTCCTCGTCCTCGTCCAGGTCCTCGAAGTCCGCCTCGTCGTCGTCTCCGGTCTCCGGCTCCGCCTTCATCCCTTTGTCCTGCGGCAGTGCCTCCGTCCCGCCCAAGGCCCGGCGTACGGAGGGAAGAGACACGACCGTCTCCGCATCGGCCTCAGGCAGTCCGAGGGCTGCCTGCTCGCGCGAGAGCCGAAGCGCCATGCGCCGCTCGGCCAGCGTGGTGCCCAGGCCAAGGTTCCAACGCTCCAGCAGATCGACGACTGCAAGCCGGTCATCGGGGTAGCGGTACTTTGCCGCGGCCAGCTTCCGGGCGAACGCCAGCGCGTCCTCGCTCAGCGGCATCCGCGCCGACGGCGCATGCTCCCAGGTCAGCGTGTGCCAGACACGCGTGGAGGGGTCACGGAAGTAGATCCGGGTGACATCGTCCGGGTCGACCTGGAACGGCCAGCCGTTCCGAAGCGGCCCGTCGTAGGGGCTGCGGACGCCGGGCTCAGGAAGGCCCGGACCGCTGTAGCGGCGGCGGCCGATCTCGACACCGTAGTGCTGGACCGTGCGCCACTTCGTGGCGAGGAACTCAAAGGCCAGGTCCTTGTCCCGCGGGACTTCAATCCAGCCGGCCCGGGCCATCCCGTGCTCGAACATCTTCGCTGGGGACATTCGCAGCCCTGGCACCCCCGGATCGACCAGACTCGCGTGCGGCCGGCAGTGATAGACCACCGCTGTTCACTCTTGGATCATCGCCTCCAACTCGTCCAGGAAGAAGAACGCATCGTCCTCGGGAGCATCGCCCCGAGAGTGGATGTCCGGCCCCTTGTAACCGGGAAGCGCCTCAAGCAGCCCTTCCCTCAAGGTCCTGAAATACCGCTCCACCGGTCCCTTGTCCCGGCCCGTCCGCAGCCTCGCGGGCTGGATCGATATCCCCATCCGGCGGCAGACGCTCGTCAGATGCTCCGAGACGTAGACCTTGCCGTGATCGACCACCAGTGTCTCGGGCACCAGCGGTGGCGAGGCCAGCCCAGGACCGACGGCGCCGTCGACGTCGACCAGGACCGTGCGCGGGATGCCATGCTCGGGCCAGACCGCACCACGCGGCCAATCCCGCCCCGTCGGCCGCGGCCTGAACGACTGGAACAGCACCGCGCTGACATCTACCGCCTTCGTCGACACCGGCGTCAGCCGGATCCCGGTGATGCAGCGGGTGTACCAGTCCATCGCAACCGTCAGCTCGGCCTGCACCCACTTCAATGTCAGCGGATCGAACGCGAACACGTCCAACCGCGTGGTGTCCATCAGCAGATACTCACCCGGCCGCGTCGGCCGCAGCTTCCCGTACGGGCCTTCCGGACGATCCGCGATATCCCGGTTCCGTTTCGTACTCAGCCTGAACAGCGGATGCCTCCGCTCCAGGCCCTCCAGCACCCGAAAGGCGGTCGCCCTGCTCGGCTGCGGCACCACCTCCGGACCGAACCGGGCAACCACCCGGGCCCGCGTCCGCTCGATCACCAGCGTCCGCGACGGCTTCGACTGATCGGTGTACTCGACCATCACCTCCAGCGCGGTCTCCACCCACCGGTTATCGACGGACGGCTGCGTCGGTCCGGACAAGCTTCTCTTCGAGACAAACCCGGCCTCACCATGACGCCGAAAATCCGCGACCCATTGCTTGATCGAGCGGACCGACACCCCAAGTTCCCGAGCCTTCGCTGCATACTTGGCCTCAGCCGGCTCACCGGCCCCGTACTCGGTGCAAGGTTCTCCTTCACGTACGAGTTCCGCACTGCCCGAGCGGTAGCCCGTTAGGACCTCGCGGACATGTTCCGCTCGTTCGAGGACTTTCCGCCGCTCGTCATCACGCAGCTGGCTCAGGACAACCGAAGCGATCTCCTCAGCATCATCTGCCGACGGACCGGCCTGGTCAGGAACAATCTCGGCACGGTCGGAGAACAACAGCTCCTTCAGGGACAGCCGCCGGACGCAGCCATGCCCGTCCTTGAGGACCACCTCGTTTCCCCTGGTCGTCGCCGCCAGCTCGACCACTTCGACGGTCTCTCCGTCGTAGCGGAATCGCGTACCGACTCCGACGCGAGCCCCGGCCCTGCTCATGCCGCCTGCCGCAGCGTGCACGACGGGCCGAGTGGCTGGCCGAGATCGGTAACAAGACTCTGCGTCCAGAGCAAATGATGGATGGCTGACCGGACTTGGGGTCCCGGACGACCAGGCAGACAGCCCGCAGCCCGCCCCAACGGCACCCCATCGAGATCAATTCCACGAAGCTCTTCCAGCAGGGCGGCGCTGAACAGCCAATCCCTGCGGTAGCCCGCCAGGAATCGGACATTCTCCAGCTCCACCGTCGGAGGCTCGCTCCAGACCTCGTACTTCCATCCACGCGCCTCCACCGCCTGCCCGGTCCAATCGAAGGTGAACGCGACCTCGGGCTTGGACTGACGGTGCAGTGGCTTGACGTCAACGATCACCGGCACCTGGTCGGTGAGCAGGAGATAATCCGGGATGTGCTTGCGGACCTTACCTTCCAGCACGGTCTGAAGCAGGAAGGGCTGAGCCACGATGCCGTGGACGCTGCGATCGAAGTCCGCGAAGAGTAATCGGGCCAACTCCAGGCGGGACTCGTAGATCACATGGTCGCGCATAGTCGCTGACCAGTAGGTACCCGAGTAGTGCTTCTGCCCTCGGTGCCAGCGGAATACCCGCCACGGCGCCGCGGAGACCAACAGATCCTTGGAAGCGGCCGGCCAGGCATACTCCTCAACCTCGTCGCCATCATGGCGGCGCACTCTGACCACAACTTCCGCAGCAATGCCCACGACGTACCCCCACCCAGGCCATGGTCCGTACGACCAGACTGCCCGCCGTCGAGAGCAGACGCCTGAGCGCGGAGCCAAGTAGCCCGAAAGGGTGAACGCGCCGACCTGCTTGTCTCACGGCCGCTGCATAAGAACTCCTATCGCAATGACGTCAGGCGCCTCCAGCAGATGAGCGCGCATCCGAGGGTGAGGAAGGCTTCGTGGATGTCGTCGCGGATCTCCCAGCGGATCCGCAGACGGCGGAACCAGTGCAGGTGGGCGAATGCGCGTTCCACGACCCAGCGTTGGGTGCCGAGTCCGGAGCCGTGTTCGGTGCCGCGTCGGGCGATCAGTGGCTTCACGCCCAGGTCCCGGACGAGCCGGCGGTACTTGTCGTGGTCGTAGCCGCGGTCGCCCAGCACCACGTCCGGGCGGCGTCGGGGCCGGCCTCGCTTGCCCCGCACCGGCGGTATCGCCTCCAGCAGAGGGATCAGCTGGGTGACGTCGTTGCGGTTGCCGCCGGTCAGCGTGGCGGCGAGCGGGATGCCGGTGGCGTCGGTGATCAGGTGGTGCTTGCTGCCGGTTCTGCCCCGGTCAACAGGGCTTCGTCCGGTCTTGGGACCCCCTTTAGCGCGCGGATGTGGGAGCCGTCGACGGCCGCTCGGGAGAAGTCCAGGGCGTTCGCGCTGCGGAGCTTGGCAAGGAGGACCTCGTGCAGTCGGGGCCACACGCCGGCCCCGGTCCACTCGGCCAGGCGTCGCCAGC
This sequence comes from Streptomyces sp. TG1A-8, assembly GCF_030499535.1. Classification (NCBI taxonomy): domain Bacteria; kingdom Bacillati; phylum Actinomycetota; class Actinomycetes; order Kitasatosporales; family Streptomycetaceae; genus Streptomyces; species Streptomyces sp. TG1A-8. The sequence continues at coordinate 454,592 of NZ_JASTLB010000004.1, read as the reverse complement.
AGGTCATGCCCGAGCCGAAGCCGAGTTCCTGCGGCAGGTGTTCCCAGGAGATCCCGGTGTGCAGGACGAACAGGATGCCCTGGAACACCAGCCGGTCCGGATGCCGCTTGCGCCCTGGGTGCCGGGCCCGACGCTCGACCTTGGGCAGCAGCGGTTCGATCACCGCCCACAGCTCGTCGTCGACTTCCCACGGCTTCGGCCGTGCCACTTCGCACCCCCAGATCATCGCTGCCGTAGTGATCCAACCACCTCGAAGATCATTTCGTTAGGAGTTCTAATACTCCAGCAGCGGTTCGTGTCCTGAGCTGGTGGTTGTCGTTGTCCTGGTATGGAGGGGATGAGTGAAGCCGCTTGCTGGGCCGGCGAGTTGGAGTTGGTGTTCGCTCGGGTGGCGGGCAGGTTCACTCGGGCGGATCTGCGGTGGCGGATGCGGGACTACGTCCGTGGTCTGCTGGGGCGGGCGACACGCAAGAACGGCTGGCAGCTTGCGGAATGGGCAGGTCACCGCACTCCGGACGGCTTTCAGCGGCTGCTGAACAGCAGTGTCTGGGACGCGGACGCCCTGCGTGACGACGTCCGTGCCTACGTCGCCGAACGGCTCGGACCGGGCGGTGTGCTGATCATCGACGACACGGGATTCATCAAGAAGGGCACCACCTCAGCCGGGGTCAGTCGGCAGTACACCGGCACCTCAGGAAAGATCGACAACTGTCAGATCGGCGTGTTCGCCGCCTACGCCACCAGCTCAGGCCGGGCCTTGGTGGACCGGGAGCTCTACCTGCCCAAAGCCTGGACGTCCGACCGTGACCGCTGCCGGGCGGCCAAGATCCCCGACGGGCGAGGCTTTGCGACCAAGGGGGAACTGGCCCGGGACATCGTCCGCCGCTGCCTGGCCGCCGGCCTGCCGGCGTCGTGGGTGACCGCGGATGAGGCCTACGGGCAGGACTGGCACTTCCGCCGCCTGCTCGAGCAGACGGGCGTCGGCTACGTGGTGGCGGTGCCCAAGTCCCAGCAGATCAAGTCCCTGGCCGGCATCTGGCGCATCGACCATCTCATCGATGAAGCACCCGATGATGCCTGGCAGCGGCTGTCCTGCGGCGATGGGGCGAAGGGCCCGCGGATCTACGACTGGGCCGGGGCCAAGTTGCCCGCCAACATCATCTTCGATCCGGATCCGCCGACCCATCACCGGTGGGTGATGGCCCGCCGCAGCCTGTCCGACCCCGAAGATGTGGCCTACTACCTGGCCTACGCACCCGTGGGTGTCGAGATCGCCGAGCTGGTCCGCATCGCCGGCTCCCGCTGGGCGATCGAGGAGTGCTTCCAGGCCGCGAAGAACGAGTGCGGCCTGGACGAGTACGAAGTCCGCCGCTATGTCGGCTGGTATCGGCACATCACCCTGGCCATGCTCGCCCACGCCGTCTTGGCCGCACTCGCAGCACAAGCCCAGGCCGGCGGGGAGGCAAAGGGGGCTGCAGAAACGGATCAGCCACCGTCCCGCTCACCGTGGCAGAGATCCGGCGGCTCCTGGACACTCTCCTGCCCCACCCACGAGCCGACCGCGATCCCATCACCCACGCACTGAACTGGTCCGCCTGGAGAAGACACCGCCAGGCCATCGCCCGCCGCTGCCACTACCGAAAACGCACCTCAGGCCACGAACCGCTGCTGGAGTACTAAGAGCAGCCGATATGAAGCAGAGCGTGAGACTGTGCAGCGAAATCTGAGACCCTACAGGGGTGTATCAGGTCTGCGCCATGTCCACGAAGCGGGAGTAGTGGCCCTGGAAGGCGACGGTGATGGTGGCGGTGGGTCCGTTGCGGTGCTTGCCGACGATCAGGTCGGCCTCGCCGGAGCGGGGGGAGCCTTCCTCGTAGGCGTCCTCGCGGTGCAGCAGGATCACCATGTCGGCGTCGTTCTCGATCGCGCCGGACTCGCGCAGGTCGGAGACCTGTGGGCGCTTGTCCTGGCGCATCTCGGAGCCGCGGTTGAGCTGGGAGAGGGCGATCACTGGTACGCGCAGGTCCTTGGCCAGCAGCTTCAGCCCCCGGGAGATCGCGGCGACGTCCTCCTGGCGGGAGGAGCCCCGGCGGCCGGCGGGGGTGATGAGCTGGAGGTAGTCCACGACCACCAGGTCGAGGCCGTCGCGGGCGGCGATGCGGCGGGTGCGGGTGCGGATGTCGGCCAGGGTCAGGCCGGGGGAGTCGTCCACGTGCAGCCGGGACTCGCCGATGGCGGGCAGGCGCCGGCCGATGCGTACCCAGTCGTCGTCGGTGACCGTGCCGCCGCGCAGATGGTGCAGCGCCACGCGGGCCTCCGCGGACAGCACGCGCATGCCGATCTCGTCCTCGCTCATCTCCAGCGAGAACAGCGCCACGCCCAGGCCGTGCTCGATGGCGGCGGCGCGGGCGAAGTCCAGGGCGACGGTGGACTTGCCCATGGCCGGGCGCCCGGCCAGCACGATGAGCTGGCCGGGCTGGAAGCCCTTGGTCAGGGAGTCCAGGTCGGTGAAGCCGGTCGGCACGCCGGTGATCTCGCCCTCGTCGCGGGCGCCGACGCTGTCCACGACGCGTTCCACGATCGCGGCGAGGGCGCTGCCCGGCTCGCCGGCCGTGCGTTCCTCGGTGACCGCGTACATCTCGGCCTGGGCCGTGTTCACGATCTCCTCCAGCTCGCCCTCGCCCGCGTAGCCGAGCTGCGCGATGCACGTGCCGGCCTCTGTTTCCCAGCGAGACTCCCTACGGGCATCGGCGGAGCAGCAGCGCCCGCACGCGGCCCCGCCGACGCGCGCGGACGACAGCCGCTGGCCCCGATCCGCCGAGGCACCCACCGCGCCCCGCCCGCTTCTCCTTCGCCCCTTCCTTCCTTGGCGAAAATCCTGCATTCGCCAAGGACGGGCGGAAGAGGGGCTGTGGGGTTAGCCCTCGCATTAAATGGAGGTGACCGGAGCGCAAGGCGGCAGTTTCGGCCAACCGATACGCGCCACCCGCCTCGGAGAAATCAGCCTCACGCTTCACGAAGATGGAGCATGTATCACTCTAAACCGATTGCTATACGAATCGAAAAAATCTGCATTACACGACGATTGGGATAATAATGCACTTTTCACCCCTTTCTGACTTTCTATTTAAACTGCCTTGACGGATCACCTTCACATCGCGCATGATCTTGTGGAAACTTCGTAGAGATTCCCTAAGGGGGGGCTTCTTTTGAAGCAGAATTTCAAGCAGCGCATATCCGGGAAGATGGCCAAGGTAGCCGTCGTCACCGCCCTGGCCGCAGGCGTAGTAGGACTGACCGCGCCGATGGCGAGCGCCTCGTACGAGTCGACCTGGCACCACGGCTGCCGCGGATACTGGTACTCCACGTCTGGCCACGCCTACTGCGACGGCTCGACCTCCACCTCCGGCATCTACCAGGTGTGGTACGACTGCGACGTAGAGACGGACGGGTACGGGCAGGAGGACTTGCCGGTCGGCTACGTGGGTAAGTGGAGCACCTACGAGTGCACGTTCAAGATTAATGGCACGCGAGTAGCCGGCTGACCCTCGCTTTACGGTGAGTGACGGTATATGGCACTGTGACTCGCTAGAGGGGCCCAAGCGCAGGCCCATTCCTGACAGGCGGTGGGGCTATCGCCCCACCGCCGTTGGAGTTCATAATGTCATCTATAGCGGTCGCCAGTTTTGACAGCCTCTCTCAAGGCTACGGCAAACGACTCATTCTCGACTCGCTGGATCTGCAAGTCGAGCGCGGTGTTACCGGCCTGCTGGGTCCTAATGGTGCAGGAAAGACAACGCTGCTACAGACACTAAGTACCATTACACCACCGCGCGGTGGGAGGCTGTCGCTCTTTGGAGGAACCATCTCCACTGAACGGGATGTTCGGCAAGTGCGCCGCCGTATCGGATATCTTCCGCAAGACTTCGGCTACTACCCGAACTTTTCTGTCAATGATTTCGTCACATACTGCGCCTGGCTGCGTGAAGTTCCGTCTCGGAAAATTACCGAGCTTACCCGAAAGGCCGTGGCGGATGTCGGCCTCGCGGATCAGGGCAAGAGCAAGATGAAATCCCTGTCCGGCGGGATGCTCCGTCGCGCGGGCATCGCCGCCGCCATCGTCGGATCCCCGTCCCTGGTACTCCTCGACGAACCGACCGTGGGCCTGGACCCGGCACAGCGCCTGGGGTTCCGCCGCTTGATCCGCTCCATCGCCTCACAGGGCGCCGCAGTCATGCTAAGCACACATCTGGTCGAGGACGTCGCTGCCGCCTGTGACACAGTTTTTGTCCTGAAGGAAGGCGCCATAGCTTTCAGCGGGAGTCCGCAGGAGCTGGCGAATTCGGCCGTTCCAGGAGCCCAAGGGGACAGCCCTTTGGAGTGCGGGTACATGTCCGTCCTCGGCAACCTGGAGCCGAGTGGGGAACAAGCATGGTGAAGATCTATCTTCTCGAACTCCGCCGCTCGCCGATCTTTGCAGCATTCCCGGCAATGGTGCTGATTGACCTTTTCGTCCTCTTTGGCCGTTCGCATTACTGGATCGGAGTCTGGCCGGAGGCGAGCGCTGCCGCCCAGGTGACCACCTTGTTCCTGGGACCTGTGCTTGCTGCTGTGTCCGCATGGCAGGCCGGCAGAGCCTCGCGATCCGATATGCCCACTTTCCTGCTAGCAGCCGCGCGGCCGCCTTGGCAGGCGGAGGCCGCGCGCTTGGGCGCCACCCTGACCATGGGTTTCGGGGCCTACGCGGTCGGATGCGTCATTGCAGCCGCAGTGTCCTATCCGGACGCGGGTAAGGGTTTCCTTTGGCCCAGCTACCTGTTGCTCGGTGTGGCAACGCTGACGCTCTATGCGGCGGTGGGGCATCTCGTCGGCCGCGCCTGGTCTTCCCCTGCGTTTACCCCCATTGTCTGTGCTCTAGGCGGTTTCATCATCTTCCTGGCGGTGGGACAGTCTTTCGGTCTGTACGTGCTGTCTGGAACTCCTGACACGCAACTCGCTGTCCAGGCAGTCGGTGTCCGCCTGCTTACGGCCGCAATGTTCGCGGCTCTGGCTGTGTCCGCACCAGTGCGAATGCAGACGGATGTCGGTCACTACCTACGCAGGCGCAGCTTGGCGGTGCGCAGTGTCTTCACCATCTCTCTGATTATGTGCTTTGTGACACCGTTCGTTGTGTTGACTACCGGACCACTGCGAGCAAAGCGTGCTGTCAGCAGTGAGAGCGTTGTTTGTGAACGGCGAGCGGCCGATGCCCCTCGCGTCTGTGTGTGGCGCGAACATGGGAAGTACTTGCCGGACTTGGCTCGTATGGCTCAGCGTCTGGACTCGGTTCCCCAGGATTGGGTGCAAACCCCTACGGCCTTCTATGAGTTTGGCATCAAGCCCACACCGTTGGGTGACAGAGGGTTTGACGTTACCGAAGGGCATGTGCGAGCGGCGGCAATAGCAATGGCCGGCCAAATCGCGTACGAATCGCTCGGGATGAGGAAGTGCCCTCCGCCTAATGAGTCGGCTCAGGCATGGCAAGCCATGGACAGCATCAGCCTATGGCTCGAGTACAGGGCGATGGGGGTTGACCCAAAGAAGGCTGATGAAGGATTGCACATGTCCGGTGTCGATGCATCCCAGAAGTCTGCCGCCCAAGCCGTGAAAGGTTCCGAGCAAGAGCAGAAACAGTGGACGGAAGAGCAGCGAAAAGTTCTACGCGACGCAGGGTGCGCGAAGACGCCATGAAACGGGAACACGTTGTCCTGCATCTACGGGGTCATCGCATCGGTTCCTGCATTGTGGCGGGAATGGTGATCGCTGGAATATCGGCTGTGATCGGTGGGTTTGTCATCCCCATTCCGTCCTTCGGTGACGGAGTGACAACTCAAGGCATACCCTTCCGCAACGAGATTCCGTTGTTCATGGCGGTGCTGACGTCCTCTCTGATCGGCGGCCCACTAGAAGAAATGGAACGTCTCGCAGGAAACCATCTGTGGCGGCTCAGATGGCAAGTTATCGCACTCGTACTACTGCTCTTCTGCAGTGTCACTTGTGTGACTGAAACGATCGCGGTTGGTTTTGACAGCGGCGTGGTCTTTGTAAGGTCCCTGCTCCTGTGGGTAGGCCTGGCCTTCGTCTCCGGTCGACTCTTCGGGGTTAACCTTTCGTGGATCCTGCCGTTGATTTCGACGTTTCCCGTCGTCTGGTTCAGCAACGCAAGCTGGTGGGACTGGACGACATCGCCCGCACAAGACCCCTTCGCTTGGACGTCGGCGACCGTCGCGGTACTTGGCGGCATCGCGGCACTCTGGCTGACACCATGGAGAGTGCGCTCGATCCGTCCGCCCTGGCGACGAGCATCGGCTCCTCCGCCTCTGAAGCGAGCTAGGGTCCGTCTTCAAAGATCATCGCGTGGTGGATCATGGTGGGGTGATACGCCGTCATGAACTCACCGATCACGAGTGGGAGTTGCTCAGCTCCGCTGATACCGCGGGCCACGACAGGACGGCCGCGTGTGTCGGACCGGCAGGTCGTCAACGGGATGGTCTGCAAGATCCGGACCGGGATCTCCTAGCGTGCCCTGCCTGTGAGCAGCCACTCCCCCGGCAGCCGGTCAGCCGCGTACTAGCCAGAGAACGGCGCCGGCTGAAATTTCCAGCAGCCAGTGTGTGAGGAAGCCGCGGAGCCCGGCTGGGCAGTTGGTGAGGATGATGACGGTCACCAGAGCATGTCTCCGTCGTCGGGCCCGTCGTAGTTGACGCCGGAGGCGACCTGGTGGCCGCCGTCGCTTTGAAGTGTGACCACGTCCTGGTCCGCACCCGGTTCCGCGGAGTCGGCCGCTTCGGGCAGGAGGAGGCGTTTGATGTCGTTCACGCACCGGTTCAGCAGGGAGGTTTCGTTGATGCGCTCTCGTAGTGCGCGCCGGGTGCGGGGGCCGACGTCTTCCTCGTCCTGTGCGGCTGCGTCGAAGGCGAGCGGGATGCCGATATCGGTCTTGTAGAGGTCGGCGACGTCGAGGACGAAGGACAGTTCGTGACCGGAATGGACGAAGCCGAGGGCCGGGCTGCATCCCAGGGAGGTGACGACGGCGTGTGCGATGCCGTACATGCCCGGAGTCCTCCTAGATCCCAAGCAGGAAAGCCGTTCGCTCGCTCAGTCCTCTGCGTGACGGTCAGAGGTCCTGGACGGCGCGCAGGGCCTGGTCGACGCGGGCCATGACCGCAGCGTCAACGGGTCCGAGGAGTTCGGCGCCGTCGAAGCGGCCGGTGCGCAGCTGGACGATGTTGACCGCGACGGCGGTGCACGGGAGCGGGGTGTCGATCACTACCGACATGGCCGTGTCCGGGAACCGGCCGCTTTCGTGGAGCACGATCACCAGGACGGCGCCGTAGGACTCCTCCAGGCCGGTCAGGCTGACGATCAGGACGTTGCGGCCGTCGGGCAGCGCCCAGACCTCGCCGCGCCTCACAGGGTGTCGCCCTCGCCCGCCAGGTCGTCGCCGAGGCCGAGCCCGGCGAGCTGCCGCCCGGCATCCAGGGTCGCGGCCCGGCGCGCGGCGCGCACCACATACGCGTTCACGCTCAGGCCGGCCTCCAAGGCGGCCGCCCTGATCGAAGGTGCAAGGTCATCGGGAATACGCAAGGTCATCGTGGTGACAGACATGGTGGCAAGTTTAGCCACCACAAGCCGGTGAAGTAAGAGAAGCCGACTAAGAACTCCTAACGAAATGATCTTCGAGGTGGTTGGATCATTACGGCAGCGATGATCTGGGGGTGCGAAGTGGCACGGCCGAAGCCGTGGGAAGTCGATGACGAGCTGTGGGCGGTGATCGAACCGCTGCTGCCCAAGGTCGAGCGTCGGGCCCGGCACCCAGGGCGCAAGCGGCATCCGGACCGGCTGGTGTTCCAGGGCATCCTGTTCGTCCTGCACACCGGGATCTCCTGAGAACACCTGCCGCAGGAACTCGGCTTCGGCTCGGGCATGACCTGCTGGCGACGCCTGGCCGAGTGGACCGGGGCCGGCGTGTGGCCCCGACTGCACGAGGTCCTCCTTGCCAAGCTCCGCAGCGCGAACGCCCTGGACTTCTCCCGAGCGGCCGTCGACGGCTCCCACATCCGCGCGCTAAAGGGGGTCCCAAGACCAGACGAAGCCCTGTTGACCGGGGCAGAACCGGCAGCAAGCACCACCTGATCACCGACGCCACCGGCATCCCGCTCGCCGCCACGCTGACCGGCGGCAACCGCAACGACGTCACCCAGCTGATCCCTCTGCTGGAGGCGATACCGCCGGTGCGGGGCAAGCGAGGCCGGCCCCGACGCCGCCCGGACGTGGTGCTGGGCGACCGCGGCTACGACCACGACAAGTACCGCCGGCTCGTCCGGGACCTGGGCGTGAAGCCACTGATCGCCCGACGCGGCACCGAACACGGCTCCGGACTCGGCACCCAACGCTGGGTCGTGGAACGCGCATTCGCCCACCTGCACTGGTTCCGCCGTCTGCGGATCCGCTGGGAGATCCGCGACGACATCCACGAAGCCTTCCTCACCCTCGGATGCGCGCTCATCTGCTGGAGGCGCCTGACGTCATTGCGATAGGAGTTCTTAGTACTCCAGCAGCGGTTCGTGGCCTGAGGTGCGTTTTCGGTAGTGGCAGCGGCGGGCGATGGCCTGGCGGTGTCTTCTCCAGGCGGACCAGTTCAGTGCGTGGGTGATGGGATCGCGGTCGGCTCGTGGGTGGGGCAGGAGAGTGTCCAGGAGCCGCCGGATCTCTGCCACGGTGAGCGGGACGGTGGCTGATCCGTTTCTGCAGCCCCCTTTGCCTCCCCGCCGGCCTGGGCTTGTGCTGCGAGTGCGGCCAAGACGGCGTGGGCGAGCATGGCCAGGGTGATGTGCCGATACCAGCCGACATAGCGGCGGACTTCGTACTCGTCCAGGCCGCACTCGTTCTTCGCGGCCTGGAAGCACTCCTCGATCGCCCAGCGGGAGCCGGCGATGCGGACCAGCTCGGCGATCTCGACACCCACGGGTGCGTAGGCCAGGTAGTAGGCCACATCTTCGGGGTCGGACAGGCTGCGGCGGGCCATCACCCACCGGTGATGGGTCGGCGGATCCGGATCGAAGATGATGTTGGCGGGCAACTTGGCCCCGGCCCAGTCGTAGATCCGCGGGCCCTTCGCCCCATCGCCGCAGGACAGCCGCTGCCAGGCATCATCGGGTGCTTCATCGATGAGATGGTCGATGCGCCAGATGCCGGCCAGGGACTTGATCTGCTGGGACTTGGGCACCGCCACCACGTAGCCGACGCCCGTCTGCTCGAGCAGGCGGCGGAAGTGCCAGTCCTGCCCGTAGGCCTCATCCGCGGTCACCCACGACGCCGGCAGGCCGGCGGCCAGGCAGCGGCGGACGATGTCCCGGGCCAGTTCCCCCTTGGTCGCAAAGCCTCGCCCGTCGGGGATCTTGGCCGCCCGGCAGCGGTCACGGTCGGACGTCCAGGCTTTGGGCAGGTAGAGCTCCCGGTCCACCAAGGCCCGGCCTGAGCTGGTGGCGTAGGCGGCGAACACGCCGATCTGACAGTTGTCGATCTTTCCTGAGGTGCCGGTGTACTGCCGACTGACCCCGGCTGAGGTGGTGCCCTTCTTGATGAATCCCGTGTCGTCGATGATCAGCACACCGCCCGGTCCGAGCCGTTCGGCGACGTAGGCACGGACGTCGTCACGCAGGGCGTCCGCGTCCCAGACACTGCTGTTCAGCAGCCGCTGAAAGCCGTCCGGAGTGCGGTGACCTGCCCATTCCGCAAGCTGCCAGCCGTTCTTGCGTGTCGCCCGCCCCAGCAGACCACGGACGTAGTCCCGCATCCGCCACCGCAGATCCGCCCGAGTGAACCTGCCCGCCACCCGAGCGAACACCAACTCCAACTCGCCGGCCCAGCAAGCGGCTTCACTCATCCCCTCCATACCAGGACAACGACAACCACCAGCTCAGGACACGAACCGCTGCTGGAGTATTAGAGGGTGTCTCACGTGGTGTGAGGTTGATGCGGCATGATGCCGTGCCATGGGTGTGGGTTTGTCGCAGCGGTTGGTTCCTGACGAACTCTGGTCGCTCGTGGCACCGTTGCTGCCTTCGTTCGCTTCCCGTCCGCAAGGCGGAGGCACGGCCCCGGTGGATGAGCGAGCGGTGTTCACGGCCGTGGTGTACGTGCTGACCAGCGGCTGCGTCTGGCGGCACCTGCCGGAGACGTTCGGCGTCTCACCGGCCACCGCCCACCGCCGGTTCTCCGCATGGACCAAGGACGGGCTGTGGCGGCGGCTGCACCAGGCCGTTCTGGACGAACTCGGCGCCCGCGGCGAGGTGGACTGGACCTCGGTGATCGTGGACGCCGCCTCCGTCCGGGCGAAAAAGGGGGATCGCTGACCGGGCGCAATCCGGTCGACCGGGGCAAGAAGGGCAGCAAGCTCCACGTCCTGTCCGACGCCCAGGGCCTCCCTCTCGCCCTTGGCGTCTCGGGGGCGAACGTCCATGACAGCCAGGCACTCCTGCCGCTGGTGCTGGGCATCCCCGCCGTCCGTTCTCGGCGCGGCCCTCGCAGACGCAGGCCCGGCAGGCTTCGCGCGGACAAGGCGTACCACTCCGCCGAGAGGCTGAGGTGGCTGCGTGAACGGGGCATCGTCCCGCGCATCGCCCGACCCGGCATCGAGTCCGGCGAGCGTCTCGGCCGGCACCGCTGGAAGATCGAACGGACGATCTCCTGGCTCTTCGGCTACCGCCGCCTGACCGTCCGCTACGAGCGCAAAGGCAGCCACTTCCTGGCCTTCCTCGGGCTCGCAGCGGTCCTGACCTGCTACAAGAAACTCGCAAAGATCGCCACGTGAGACAAGCTCTTAGTACTCCAGCAGCGGTTCGTGGCCTGAGGTGCGTTTTCGGTAGTGGCAGCGGCGGGCGATGGCCTGGCGGTGTCTTCTCCAGGCGGACCAGTTCAGTGCGTGGGTGATGGGATCGCGGTCGGCTCGTGGGTGGGGCAGGAGAGTGTCCAGGAGCCGCCGGATCTCTGCCACGGTGAGCGGGACGGTGGCTGATCCGTTTCTGCAGCCCCCTTTGCCTCCCCGCCGGCCTGGGCTTGTGCTGCGAGTGCGGCCAAGACGGCGTGGGCGAGCATGGCCAGGGTGATGTGCCGATACCAGCCGACATAGCGGCGGACTTCGTACTCGTCCAGGCCGCACTCGTTCTTCGCGGCCTGGAAGCACTCCTCGATCGCCCAGCGGGAGCCGGCGATGCGGACCAGCTCGGCGATCTCGACACCCACGGGTGCGTAGGCCAGGTAGTAGGCCACATCTTCGGGGTCGGACAGGCTGCGGCGGGCCATCACCCACCGGTGATGGGTCGGCGGATCCGGATCGAAGATGATGTTGGCGGGCAACTTGGCCCCGGCCCAGTCGTAGATCCGCGGGCCCTTCGCCCCATCACCGCAGGACAGCCGCTGCCAGGCATCATCGGGTGCTTCATCGATGAGATGGTCGATGCGCCAGATGCCGGCCAGGGACTTGATCTGCTGGGACTTGGGCACCGCCACCACGTAGCCGACGCCCGTCTGCTCGAGCAGGCGGCGGAAGTGCCAGTCCTGCCCGTAGGCCTCATCCGCGGTCACCCACGACGCCGGCAGGCCGGCGGCCAGGCAGCGGCGGACGATGTCCCGGGCCAGTTCCCCCTTGGTCGCAAAGCCTCGCCCGTCGGGGATCTTGGCCGCCCGGCAGCGGTCACGGTCGGACGTCCAGGCTTTGGGCAGGTAGAGCTCCCGGTCCACCAAGGCCCGGCCTGAGCTGGTGGCGTAGGCGGCGAACACGCCGATCTGACAGTTGTCGATCTTTCCTGAGGTGCCGGTGTACTGCCGACTGACCCCGGCTGAGGTGGTGCCCTTCTTGATGAATCCCGTGTCGTCGATGATCAGCACACCGCCCGGTCCGAGCCGTTCGGCGACGTAGGCACGGACGTCGTCACGCAGGGCGTCCGCGTCCCAGACACTGCTGTTCAGCAGCCGCTGAAAGCCGTCCGGAGTGCGGTGACCTGCCCATTCCGCAAGCTGCCAGCCGTTCTTGCGTGTCGCCCGCCCCAGCAGACCACGGACGTAGTCCCGCATCCGCCACCGCAGATCCGCCCGAGTGAACCTGCCCGCCACCCGAGCGAACACCAACTCCAACTCGCCGGCCCAGCAAGCGGCTTCACTCATCCCCTCCATACCAGGACAACGACAACCACCAGCTCAGGACACGAACCGCTGCTGGAGTATTAGATCGTGAAGCGGACGGTCATCTGGAGGCGGTGGTGGGGTGCGGTGCGCTGGTGGCGGCCGGGTCGGAAGTGAGGTGAGGTGCCGCTGAAGGCGGCCAGGGATCTTTGAGCGCCACCGATGCTGCGGAAGCCCTTCATCGCGCGTTCGCGTTGCCGGGTCGGCTGGTGTGAGTTCTCCGCCCGGTTGGTCAGCCCTTTGTGTGAGCGGTGCTCCACCGAGGGCATCACCTCACGGTGGGCGGCGCCGTAGGAGCGGAGCTTGCCGGTGACGATCCCCCCGCGGCGTCGACCCGGTCTTCTTGAGGAGCCGGCGGAAGAACCGCCTGGCCGCGGTCTTGTCCCGGCGGTTGGGGACCAGGATGTCGAGCACGTTCCCGTCCTGGCCGACGGCCCGCCACAGGTACTTCCGCTCCCCGTTGACGCTGATGAAGACCTCATCCAGATGCCACTTGTCGCCAGGCTGCGGGCGCCGACGGCGCAAGGAGTTCGCGTAGGCCTGGCCGAACTTCAGGCACCAGCGGCGGATGCTTTCACAGGAGACGATGACACCCCGCTCGAGCATCAGCTCCTCGACCTCACGGAAGCTGAGCGGGAACCCAAAGTACAGCCACACGCAATGAGAGATGACCTCCACCGGGTACCGGTGCCCCCTACACGACGGCAACGCGCTCTCCACGACAAGACCCTCCCGAGCATGACCATCCCATGCGATCAGCCAACGTGACAGCACCCTCCGAAGAGACCGGCATCGACGACGACGCCTGTCCCTGGCGGATCCGGTTCCCGCGTATGTCGAGTTCGGACGCGTTCCGGCGCGCCCGGAGAAGGAAGAGCCGGATCACTACCACCTCGACATCGGGTACGCCTTCACGACGGACCACGCGGACGTCGGCCAGATCCAGGAATCGGAAGTGACCGGCGCCGCCTGGTATCCGCTCACGGACGCCGAACAGCTGGTCGGACGCCGCACCGCCCGGGCAGTCAGCAGGCCGGCTCACGAGGCTGACCTCCAGCGGCGCGGGTCCGGGATGGGTTCGATGACTGGTTATGCCGGCTATGAGGGGCATGAACTCAGCGGATAGTGTCACGCAGGGCGTCCTCCATGACAGGGAGCCGGTCCAGCAGCATCAGAGCTGCCTCGTGCCGTACCCGCCCGTAGGCCTCCATAGCTGCGTCGATGATGTGCGGTCGTTCCACTGGCACCGACAGTGGAAAGGCCGAGCAGAGCATGGCTGCGCAGCCGACACGGAGCGAGGACACGAGGTCGTCCACGGACGCCTTCGGATTGGCGTTCCGGTAGGCCAGGGTGAGATTGGTGTACCCGGTGAGCCAGCTCTCCGCCCTGTTGTCCAGCACGCTCTTGGGGTCACAGCCAAGGCGCGCGATCTCCCAGGCGAGGTACCCGGGCGCGGGCGGTCGGAAGTCCACGATCGCGGCTACCTCGTTGTCCTTGAACAGGACGTTTGGACCGGCCATGTCGCCGTGCAGAACCTGGACGGTCAGCTGTGGGAGCAGAGCGAGGGCGCGCTCGACATCCCCCAGGATGGCTTGCCGCTCACGCGCCGCCTCCAGCGCCCACGTCTCGAACTCCCCGAGCATGGGCATGTGCTGGTACGCATGGATCAGTTTCTCGAAGCGGTCCCGCGAAGCGGCCACGTCGCACACGGCGGCACCGGGTTCCAGGGTGGGGGAGGCGGCGGGGTGAGCGGCGAGCCGGCTGTGGAGGCGGCCCATCTCTGTGCCGGCGGATGCCCACCGTCCACTAGTCAGGCCGCCTTCGGCTGTCGCGGTGTGCGGCACGTACGACCACAGCGACATCGGCAGGCGGCCGTGGGTCTCGAGGAGTTCGTGCTCACGCGTGCGGGTTGCCCGCGCGGTCGCGACTCCTCCGGCGGCGGCGAACTCCGACAGTTCGACCGACGCCCGCTCCAGATCCAAGTGCTCTCGAGTGCGGTAGACCTTTGCGAAGTGCCGCTGGCCCGTTTGATCCACGATGGCGTAGTTGTCCGTCGCGGTGCCCTCCGGGATGCGCGTGATCTCTGCCGGGTGCAGCCCGTACGCGAGCACGAGCGTGTCAGCGAGCGCCCTGATCTGCTCCCCCGCCGTGGTGTGGCCGGGTGTGGATGGCGCGGCGAAAGGCTCCGCTGCGGGCTGGTGAGATGCGGTGGACATGGTCTCCTCGTCGAAGAGCGAGAGTGGTCAGATGATGAGCGGGCGGCAGGTGGACGGGTCCATCAGGACGCAGGCACAGGGTGCCGGTGGGGTGTTCGCCCCGGCGGGTGATGTGCGGGGTGAACGTTGCCTCCCTCGTTCGGGTTGCGGCAGTACCGAGCCCAGACCCGGCACCGCCACAGATGCCGGCAGGGGACCGGCCGACCAAGCCGACACCGCGGCGCCCTGCCGCGTGAACCGGCTGATCGAGGCGGTGACCGCGGTACCGACGCCGGCTTCTCGTGGCGAGGGTGACCGGCTCGGCACTCGCACAGGCGGGGTGTAGGGCCGACCGGCGGGCGCCGCGGCACCAGGTTGAGATGTTCTTCGCATAGAGTGCGAGCGCGTGGGCGTGCACGTGGTTCGCCGTGAGGCGATCCTGGCCGCCCTCGTCTCCGCAGGCGTCCCGTCGGACAGCACCACCAGGAGGAACAGTGCAATCCCCGCAAGTGATCACCCCCGCGGACAAGCTCGCCGAGGCGAAGCAGCAGCTGAACTTCCCGCGCATCGTCGCCATTTGCGGCTCCACCCGTTTCATGGCAGAGATGGCCGAGGCCGATCTGCGGGAGACCAAGGCCGGGAGGATCGTCGTCAAGCCGGGCTGCGACCTGAAGTCGCCGCACGAGTTCTGGTCCGATCCTGTCGAGGCCGAGGCGCTGAAGATTCGACTCGACGAGCTGCACCGGTCGAAGATCCTGCTCGCTGATGAGGTGCTCGTGGTCGGTGACTACATCGGGGACAGCACCAGGTCCGAGATCGCCTACGCCCGGTCGCTGGGCAGGCCCGTGCGGTTCACGCACCCCGAAGTCGACCCCGACGCCTGAGCGGAGGGCACGCTCCTGCGCCCTTCGCCGGCCAGCATCCCGTTGGCGTTGATCGTCCGGCGGGTGGTGTGGTGGTGGGAGCGGGATCACGGTGCTGCGGAGCGCACCGCGGCCGTGATGGCGCCGGCGAGCGGCTGCTGGTGATCCATCAGGTAGAAGTGGCCGCCGTCGTACCTTTTCAGTCCGAGGTAGTTCGTCGTGAGTGCTCGCCAGGCAAGGAGCCGGTTCTCGCCGATGAGCTTGTCGTGACGGCCTGCGAACGCCGTGAGCGGAACGGGCAGCGGCAGCGGCTCGGGGCTGCGGGGAGGAGTCCAAGTGTCCACGAGTTTGAAGTCGCTGCGGAGCACCGGGGCGAACTTGCGCCAGAGGTCGTCGTTGTCGAGGAGCTGCGGTGGACTGCCGCCGCCGTTCCGCAGCCAGCCGCGCAGTTCGTCGTCGGCCATCCGGTGTGGGCTGCTGTCCGCGTCCGTTTCGCTTTGCGGGGCGCCGTAGCCGGACACCCCCAGCCAGGTGGGGAGCGGGCCTCCCTCGCGGAGGAGCCGGCGGGTGAGCTGGTAGGCGATCAGAGCGCCCATGCTGTGGCCGAAGAACCCGAAGGACCGGTCGAGTAGGGGCGCGATCGCGGTGTGGAAGTAGTCGACCAGTCGGTCGCAGTCGTCGATCAGCGGCAGGGCCTGGAGGTTGCCTCGGCCCGGGGCCTCCAGGAGGCAGAGTTCCCAGTCCTCGGGGAAATGCTCCGTCCAGCCCCGGTAGAGCAGGTGGGAGCCGCCGGCGTGGTGGAGCAGGAACAGGCGCGCCGCGGGTTCGCTCAGCGGCCTGGGCCGGATCAGCGGGGAGGCCGGCGTCTCGGGGGTGAGCTTCGAGGCGAGGAAGGCGTGCAGCTCCGTGAGCGTGGTGGCGCCGCTGGCGGCCACGGCGTTCTCCGGGACGCCGTACGCGGTCTCCACGCGGGTCGAGATCTCCAGCATCAGCAGCGAGTCGATGTCGAGCTCGTGGGCGAAGTGCGCATCGTCGGTGACCTCCTCGGGCTCGGTCTCCAGTACGCCGGCTATCAGCGCGCGGAGTTCCTCGATGGTCACGTTCGTCGTGGTCATGGGTGTAGACCTCGTTCCTGCGTGGATGGGCGGGTGGCCGGCGGCGGGGTCAGCAGCAGGGCGGCCGTCGCGTCGTGGCGTGGGCCTCCGGTCGCGGCGAGAACGTTGCCGGTGGCGCCGCTCTCCAGGTGGGCAGCCGCGGCAGCGCACTGCAGGACGCCGAGCGCCCCGGACAGCGGGCCCAGCTGGGATTCCAGGTCGATCCGGCGCGGGGCTGCGAGCAGATGTCCCGCCCCAGCCTCCGCGGCTACCGCCTCGTCCGCGAGCCACAGTCCGACGGGCTCATGCTCGGTCACGCCGGTGGAGGCCAGCGCCACGGCAAGGTTCCGGGCCCGTGCGTAGCCGGTGATCGTGGCGCGTGGCCGTGCGCCCCGTGAGGCAGCTGCGCCCGCGGGTTCCAGTACGACCGCGACCGCCGCGTCGGTGGACTGCTCGCCGAAGATCTTCGTCACCACGTCGTTGGCGGGTTCGACGCCGACGACGACGGCTGCTTCGGCGCGTCCGGCCACGATGAGGTTCCGGGCCCAGGCCAGGGCGTCCAGACCGCTCGTGGTGCCGTTGCAGACGGTGAGGTTGGGACCGCGCAGACGGTAGCGGATGGCCACCCAGCCGGCGATGACGTTGCTCGATGTCTGGGGGAGGCCCAAGGGGCTGAGGCCCATGACGCCTGCTCGGGCGATGGTGTCGGTGGCTTCGCAGACGCTGTCCGCGTTGCCCAGGTTGGCGCTGACCACGACGGCGGTGGCCTCGGCAGCGCCCGTGAACGTGCTGTCGGCGTCGGTCAGACCCGCGTCGTGGAGGGCGAACTCGGCGGCGCGCAGGGCGAGCCGCGAGGCACGGTCCTTGTGGCGCAGCTCGCGTCCGGTGAGTCCCGTGGCCGGGTCGAAGCCGCCCACCCCCGGCAGGGGCCCGAGGAGATCGCTGTACGTCGCGACTCCGGGCAGGGCCAAGCCGATGCCCGTGACGACGACCTCCCGGGCTTTCGAGCCCCTGGTGTGTGTGGTGCTCGTGGTGGTCATCGGGCTGCCTCTACGATCGCGACGGCGTTGATCCCTCCGAAACCGAAGGCGTCGATCTGCGCGAGGTTCAGGTGGCCGGCTGCGGGGGAGCCCTGCACGAGGCCCAGTCCTGCGGCCTCGGGGATCGGATCGGTGAGTCCCAGGACCGGGGGTACCGTCCCGTTCTTCATGGCGAGCACGGCCATCAGCAGGCTGAGCAGTCCCGAGCCGCCCATGGTGTGGCCAGTCATTGCCTTGATGGCGGTCATCCGCGGACCGGGTCCTGCGCCGTGGAAGATGTGGCGCAGGACGTTCGACTCCGTCTGGTCGTTGAGGGGGGTGCCGCTGCCGTGCAGCATCACCAAGTCGATGTCGCGGGCCCGCACCCCTGCTCTGCTGTAGGCGTCGAGCACGGCGCGGGTGATGCCGTCGGGGTCGGGCGCGGTGGCGTGGCGGGCGTCGCAGTTCATGGACACACCGCGCACCCGGGCGTATACGGGCCCGTTCCCGGCGTCGGCGCGCTGGACGACGACGGCCGCCGCGCCCTCCCCCATCAGCATGCCCTTGTGGGTGGTGCCGAAGGGGCGCAGCGCGTCGGGGAGGTCGTTCTGCACCCGGTCGAGCGTGCCGAAGCCGCTCTCGGTGGCGGCGTCGGTGCCCGCAACGACGACCGTGTCGGCCAAGCCCAGGTCGATCATGTCAGTGGCCATGCCGAGCGCGTACAGCGAGGCGGAGCAGGCGTTGGCGAAGGTGTACGTGGTGGACGCCCCGAAGGCCGCCTTCAGGGCGGTGCCGAAGTGCAGGTCTTCGAGAGTTACGTCCGCGTGATCGCGCCACCACAGTTCGAGGCTGCGCTGCTCGCGCATGGTCGTGCCGACCAGCACGGGTACCTGGGCCAGGTCCTCGCCCAGGCCCGCGTCGGAGGCCGCCTGGCGGACGACGGTGGTCAGCCAGCGGGTGGCGCGCCGCGGTATGTCGCCGCCGCCTTCGGGTCGGTCGTCGATCTCGTAGGCGTAGGTCGCCCGGTACTGGTCCGGGTCGAACGCTCGCAGGGGCTTGCGGCTCTCCTGGCCTGCGCACAGTGCGGCGAAGATGTCCGCGGGGGTGGCGCCGATGTTGGCGACGGCCGCCATGCCCGTGATGTCCCAGGTCACGGTTGGGTCGCCGCCTTCCGCAGCTCGAAGGCGGCGACCTTGCCGGTCGACGTGGTCGGCAGATCGTCCAAAAATTCCAGACGGGCGGGCCGCTTGAAGGCGGCGAGACCGCCGCGGATCGCGGCGGTCACCGCGCGCCGCACCACGGCCCCGTCAGATCCCGGCCGGGCCACCAGATACGCCACGGCCTGCTCCAGGCCATCCACGTCGCGGCCGCCGACCACCACACAGTCCCGGACCCCGTCGACGCCGCGGATGACGCTCTCGATCTCGCTGGGAACGACCTTGTACCCGCCCAGGTTGAGCAGGTCATCAGCGCGGCAGAGGTAGGTGAACGTGCCGTCCGGCGCGCGGCGCACCATGTCGCCGGTGTAGGCGCCGCCGTCGGCGAAGGTGAGCGCTGCGGCCTCAGGGCGGCCGATGTAGCCGAGGGCGACGGTCGGGCCGGCGATGTGCAGCCGGCCCTCCTGGCCCTCGGTGACGGGCGTGCCGTCCGCGGCGCGGACGGTCGCGGTGACTCCGGGCACCGGGACTCCGAGGGTGCCCAGGTGGTCCTCCCCTGGCGGGGTGCCGACGACGATGTGGAGGACCTCGGTGGCGCCGAGGCCGTTGAGCAGCTCGGCCTGGAAGGCGGTGCGGATCCGCTCGCTGAGCGGACCGGCCAGGTTCTCGCCCGCCGACACGCACAGCCGCACGGAGTCGGGGGCGAGCTCCGGTCCAACGTTCAGCAGCGCCGCGTACAGCCGGGGGACGGAGAACAACACGGTGGGCCTGTGGCGCTGCATCGCGGCGGCGAGGGTGTGGACGTCGACGGTGCCTCGCAGGAGTGCGACGCGGGCCCCTGCCGCCAGGGGGCACAGGACGGAACTGCCGAACCCGTAGCCGAAAGAGAGCCGAGCAGTGGACAGCACGGTGTCCTCGGGCGTCAGCGCCAAGACCGCGCCGATGCCGTCGGCCATGGCCGCGATCGCGCCCGCTGAGTGCCGCACCCCCTTGGGCATGCCGGTGCTTCCGGAGGTGTACTGCACCAGCGCCTCCCGCTCCCTGCTCCACGCGGCCGGTGCCCCAGCGTCCTCCGGGCGCCGTGCGGGACCGGCCTCGGCGGTCGCCAGGCCGGCGCGGACGTCGGTGCCTGCGAACCGGGTGGTCGTCGCGAACAGCTCCTCCAGAGCGCGCTGCCGCTGGGGGGCGGCGTCGAGGTGCACCACTGCTGCGGCGCAGTCGGCGGCGATGTAGCGGACCTCGTCGTCCGTGAGCAGCGGGCTCATCACCACGGGGACGCAGCCGTGCCACCACAGGCCGAGGACGGCGACCACGGTCGCCACGGAGTCGTCCGTGACCAGGAGGCCGCGGGCGCCCTCGGGCACGCCTGCTGTCCGCAGGGCGCCGGCGTACCCGCGTGCTGCCTCCAGGAGGCCCGCGTAGGTGATCTCCCCGGCCTCGGGGTCGTGGTAGCTCGCCCGGTCACCCCGGCCGGCGGAGACATGACCCGCCACCAGGAGGTCGATTAGGTCAGCGCCCTGGGTACTCGTCGCCCGCCGGCCGAGCACGGCCACCGCGGCATCCAGGCTGGTGAGGGCTGCCGCGTCTTCCACGGACAGGGCTCCGAACTCGCGCTCGATCGCGATCACGACCTCGGCCTTCTCCAAGGAGCTCATGCCGAGTTCCTCGTAGAACAGGGCACCAGGGTCGATGGCTGCCTCGTCCAGCTCAAGGACAGACGCCACGATCGCTCGCAGCCTGTCGGACACTATGTCGATGGGTTCCACCAGCGAGGGTCCTTTCCCAATCGTCGAAGCCGAGCAGCGGGATCTGGGGGCAGAGAGAGGGTGAGCTGAGGACCTGCTGACGGGACTGCGTTCGTCGAAACGCGATCCAGTCAGGGCTGCGACGGGGCGGGGTGCCGCGGCCCTCAGCGGGTGTGCTCAGGAACCCAGGCCCACCTCGCAGGGGAAGAGGACGGACACGCCTTGGGGCTCCTCCGTGAAGATCACCTTCTTGGCGAGCGCGGACATGAAGCCGAGCTCGAAGACGGTGCCGCTTCCGACGCGACCGCCCGGGTTGCACACGATGACAGCGTCGGCTCGCCGGAACGCGTCCATGTGCACGTACTTGTGCCGCCACGTGTCGCGTTCGTTCTTCAGCACATCCTGGTAGTCGAAGAGGATGAAGTCGGTGCCCTCGGTTTCCGGCTTGATCCTGGTGCTGCGCGGGCTGAGCACCTCGGTGCCGGTTTCGCGCAGCTGGGTGATGACGCCCTCGATGTCCCCCAGGCACTGCTGGAAGCTGCCGCAGACGACGGCCGTCCGTAACTCCCTCCGGATCAGGCCTTCCACCATGTCGCTCGAACCACATGCGGACATGCCCGTGTCCAGATAGAACTGCTCCAGCTCAGGCCCCACGATGTTGAAGTAGAGGCCCGTGTCGACGTAGACGCTGTTGACCAGCGCGTTCGCTTCCGAGTGTGGGAGCCGCTGGAAGACCCCGGTGGCGTGCACTCGCGTGTTCTTGTTGTCGACGACCTCGGTGAACTCCTTGAGCCCGGTGCAGAACTCGCTGACGCTGTCCGCCAGCGCCTCGCCGGCGAGGCCGACTCCGAACGGAAGCCGCTCCCTGGTGAGCAGGCTCAGCTCGCCGCTCTGGTGGCGGTAGACGCTGACGCGTTCCGAGCCGAAGTGGACCAGGACCTTGCTCTTTGTCATCACTGTGCTGTTCTCCTTCTTCTCGATCCGTCGCGTTGGGAGTCCTCAACCTGCGGGGAGTCAGCCGAGGGAGGCGCTGTGGGCAGCACAGCTAGTCGCCTTCTCCGCGCAGAGCACGGAGGTATTTCTCGGCGAATTCCTCCTTTCTGCCGCCGTTGTATTGCGTGATGAAGCGCGGATGCTCCAAGGGTACGATCTTTTTGAAGAAGCGCTGGCCCTCGTTCACTTTCGAGAGGAACGAGAAGTTGTCGCCGCTGCCGATGCAGTAGCACACCGAGGCGTCGATTCCGAATGTCAGCTGGCGCTCAAGGGATTTCAGGAGGAAAGAGTCCAGGAGTTCCAACAGCTTCTTGTTCTCGTAGTAGTTGCAGTTGACCTCTCTTCCCTGGGGGCTTTTTTTCACCAGGCCGAGAGGGCAGACAAAGCTCATGACGAAGTCGGCGTAAAACCTTTCGCGGCCCCCGTAGCGCCTGATGACATCGTGCAGGAATCCGGCGGAGGGCCGGCTCACCGCATAGCCGTCGACATCGACTCCCGTTTCGCTTTCGAGGAGCTTGGCGTCCTCGAACGGGACCCCGGTCACGGCCGTGCCCCGTCGAGCGGGCGAACTCCCAAGCACCAGACGGCGCGGCCTGTCGTCGTCGTAATACTTGCGGTAGAACGCAGTCGTCACCTCGCGGACGCGCTCCCTCTGCGGGCCGCTGAACGGGTTGACGACCGCGAATCCAGGCGGCAGTTCAAGCGTCGTCTCCGCGAGTTCCTCGTTGAACTGCAGGATCCGATCAGCAACGGTCGTTCGCCCGTTCATTGCAGAAGTCCTTCCTTCACGCTGGTCGCTCCAGACCGACCGGTCGCCCCGGCTGTCTGCGATCCAGCCTTCCCGCGGAACTGGTCCGCGGCCGGCCGGGGGGCGGCGGCAACGTTAGGCGGCGACCGCCGAAAGGTAAATCTCGGTACTTGTTGGGAATATTCGGACGTCTTTGAAGTCGACACTGTCGAGCTCCGCACCAATTAGATTGGCGGTGTCCATCCCGCGATAAATGTCGACGAATTCAGTGCCGGGGATGATCAGTCCCGGCACGACGCAGCCCCGCTGAGTATACAGAAATCCGTTGGCCACGGAGACGATAATCACCGCGCCGGGCTTCAGTACTCTGTGTGCCTCCGAGGCTGCTGCAGACGTGTCGAAGAATGACGAATTGTACGTCCTCAATGAGACATACAGATCGAAACTGTCGCCCGGCAGGGCGGACAGGTCTTCTGCGCTGGAGACGACGGTTCTCGATAAGGGAATGCGTCTGCTTATGTTCGCGAGGCCGCTTTCCGCGATATCGGCGAAGGTGATCCGCGGGCAGTCGGAGAACAGGGCCGCCGCTTCGTGGCCGGCACCGACGCCTACGTTGAGGATGCTGGCGGCAGTCAGGGGCCTTGTGGACGACATCCTGTAAACCGCCATGAAGTCGTCGACCCACCCCGCGTTGGCGGCGCGAGCGTCGTACGCGTAGTCGTAGGTGCCGTACTTCGCGTCGAACGCTGCGGCCAGTGCGTCGCCTACGGCGCGCTCAGCCTCTTGGTACTCGGTCCCGTACCTCTTGCAGATGAGCGAGGCGAGCGCAACCCTCCCCCGGTGCGCGTTGACGTCGCTCCTGGTCACTGCGAATCCCATTGCCATCAGCCTGGTGGAGACGGCTTCGCTGATGCGATGGGTGGAGTAGTGGGGGTTGCAGTCGATGCTCTGCTCGCTCGCCGCGTAGAGGTCCCGATTCTGGACAAGGATCTGGCGCTGAAGATCGTCGGGGAAGCGGAGTACATGGCCTCGCTCGGTGACGGGGTCGCCACTGAGGTAGTTCGTCAGCGCGGGGTCCGGCAGACCGACGTACACCTTGTCGATCCGCACGGCGCTCAAGAGCTCGGCCAGCTCGAACGACCCGGCTCCCGACAGGGTGTTGATCGTCAGGTAGGCGCTGTGAGCACTGGCGATTCCGAGTTCTTGAATCCTGCGCCGCAGAACGCGGAACCAGGATGCGCCGCGCACTTCGCCATCGAACGCGGAGCAAATCAACTCGTCGTGTTGTGAAACGAGCGCAACACCGACCCGCCGACCTGATTGTGAGTCCCTTTGCGCTACTCCAATGACGTAGTTCATCCAATAGGTACTGTCCGGGTTCATCTAGGCCTCCATTTCTCACCTTGCGCGACACGCACAGGAGCGTCATCGCTCCTCGGGGACGTGGACAGGCCGGCTCCGTCCGGGGATACATGACGCGAACGCCGCATCCTGGGAGGTCGATCCAATGACCGAGTGTCGAACAACTGCCGCAGTTACCCAAGGAGTTGTCGGTAGTCCCCGCGGTAGTCCCGGCCGGTTCACGGCTACGCTCAGCGCTGGTGCTGCTGATTGGATGATGGAGTGGCGGACAACATCCACCCCTTGGCACTCGTACGTGGCGCGTGGGGTATGACCGGCGTTGACTTGGCCCGGGGGATCTGCGCGGCGGCGGAGCGCCGCGGCCTGCGGTCGGGCGTGGACAAACAGCGTGTCCGCAAGTGGGAGGTCGCCGGGGTCAGACCTGACCGGGAGTCCCAGGAGTACATCGCCGAGGTATTCGGAGTCCCCCTTGAGAACGTCGACGTGGGGTCGTGGCCGAACTGGCTGCCCGACGTCGGCGTCGTCCGCCTGGGGCCCGCCAGCACCGTGCCAGCCCTTCGAGAGGCATTGAGAGCATCGATGGATCGATCCCGCCGTACCATCCTGTCCGCGATCTCCGGCACGGCCCTGATCACCTTGGCCGGTGCCTGGGCGAGTACCGACACAGGGCCGCAAGTCCTCGAGCGCGTCCAGGGCAAAGGCGTCGGCGAGGGACTTGTCGCCGTGCTGGAGGAAACCAGCGCGCGGCTGACCACCCTGGCCACTCGGGAACGGCAGCACACCGCTCCACTGATCGACGCCCACCTGGCGACCGTGACCGACCTGATCGCCGAGGGGCGCTATTTCCCGGCCCTCGGCCTCCGGCTCCACGCCTTAGCCGCCAGCCTCGCCCAGACCGTGGCCTGGCACCGCTTCGACCACGGGCGCCACGGTGAAGCCGGCCGCTTCTGGATCGCCGGCCTCCACAGTGCTTACGCCAGCGGCGACCACGACATGGGCGCCGCACTCCTGAGCGACCTCGCCTACCAGGCATCCTGGCGCAATGACCCTCGCACGGCCGCCCGCATCCTGGAACGCGCTCTGACCCGCACCCGGCACCCCGCCGCCCGGTCCCTGCTCCACCTCCGCCTTGCACGCGCCCTGGCTGCCCAGGGCGAGCGGCGCGCCACTCTGCGGGCCCTGAGTGCTGCCGAGCTGCTTCTCGGCGTGCCGACCCCCGATCCCGTTCCTGCGTGGTGCTCCTGGCTCTCCGAGGCGGACCTCGCCGTCGACTCCGGGCAGAGCCTCAGCGACCTGGGCGAAACCCGCCGGGCCCACCAGCTCATCGAGGAAGGCCAGAACCTGCTTCCGCCCAGCCGGGACAAAACCCGCGGAGTCTTCCTCGCATACCGCGCCAAAACGCACCTTGACCGGGGCGAGCCCGACGTCGCCGCAGCCGCTGCATCCAAGTCCCTGGACCTCGCTAGCCGTATCGGCGCCCCCCGTTGCGTTGAACTCGTGCGCGGACTCGTCCCGCGATTCGAGGCATTCAGCGACGCGGAGGGCGTTCCTGAACTCCTGGTCAAAGCCGCAGTCTGAACTGCGCCTTCCCACCCGCCACGAACCCGTGGCAGCCCTTCGCGCGGCCGCGACAACAACGAGCGCAAGGCCCGTGCCGCCGGGGAGCGCGCGGCTGGAACGAATGGCGGACGCCGTTGGCCGCGGACTTGGATCCGAGCGGCCGTCTCTGCCCGCCCCGGGGCCGGGGCGGGCGGGAGCACAACCGTGCAGGGAGCCGTCAAGACCGATGGCTATACGGCGGCTCTTCCTCGCCCCGTTACGCCGGCATCGCGGGCACCCGCTACGGCCTCCTGCCGCCTCGTGACCGCAAGGCTGTGCCCGGACGAGATATCGGCCTGGGTGGGGCGGAGGCACCGAAGGATGTGAGGCTGCGCAGATGGCGGTCATCGCTGGCCCTGCGAGATGTGGTGGTCAACGGGGCTGGAAGTTGGATGCGCTGGTGGCCACGAGGCGTGCGCTGCACATACGAGCACGGTGATCAGCACGCCCATCGCGATGACGGCCATGCAGCCACCGACGTCTCGCAGAGTCGAGAGCAGCGGATCGTGCTGCCAGGGGCGTGCGCTGCGCATGGGGGGCGCGGTCCTCGCGGATTCTGGCCGCGGGCCCGATGCCGTGGCGCGGCGGGGGACTGTGTTGCTGGCGGACAGCGGGGCCGGCACGGGGGCGGAGGCGGTGCGGGGCATGGCGGCTGTGGTCATGCGCGATCCCCCACTGCGTGGCGGCGCGGTGCAGTGCGGCCAAAGAGTCCTCGGCGCTGAGGGCCGCCGCGAGTTGCCGGTCGAGGGACGAGGTCTTCCACCCGGCTTTGGGCCCGGTGCTGTAGGTGACCGTCAACGGCAGTTGCTCGTCGGCGAACACGACCGGTCCGGTGTCGAGGGTGAGTTCGGTGCCGACCGGTTCGGACCAGACGGTGAAGTCGGGGACCAGCAGACGGAAGTGCAGTACTCCGGCGTCGACCATGGCGGCCAGGTGGCGTAGGCGAGCGGCGGTACGCGGCGCGTCAACACAGCCGCATTCGAGAGCGAATTCGTCCCACAACAGAGTGACCGGGCAGTCGTCGGGCAATCGCCGTTGCTCCGGTGCGGTCGCGTGCCCGGTCTGCTGTGGTGTCCCCGATCCGTGGAGTAAGGCCGGCACGGTGCGCGAGGCGACGCGGATCCGCGTGGCTCGGGCCTCCACTGCGGCCAGCCGCCGGTATCGGCCCGCGCCAAAGTCGGCCACGACGTGCCGGTGCTCGCAAGCGAGCAGCCGCTCCAGCCCGTCCGGGTCCTCGTCGGCGAGCCCGTAGCAGCGGGTCAGGGCCAGCGCGTGCGCGTGGGACCACGCCGCCCGGCCGGCCTCCAGGCGGCGGATCCGTGTCTCGGGCAGTTTGAGGTAGGCGGCGGCTCGGGCCGGGGAGATGTCGGCCCGCTCGCGTGCGGCACGAAGGAAGGCGCCGACGACTACGTCGTCCACGGATATGTCGCGGCATGGATCACCCTCGCAGGAGGGGCCGCGTCTGCCTGGGGGAGAGCGTTCAGCACGCCGGCCTCCTGGAGTCCGCATCAGCCCCGCGGGCTCCTGCCGGACCATGCCGACGGCCGTGTGGCGCCCATGGCCCGCCTCCCTGCACGGCTTGCCGGAGCTCGTGAGCGCTGATCGCCACCGACAGTGCCCGCTGGGCCGCGGCCTCGAGCACCTGCCGCTCCCTGCGAGCGGAAGGACCGTTGCGCACCAGGGACGGCTGTCCGGGCGCGTGCGCGACGTACAGCTGGCGCCGCTCGCGCTGTGCCGCGCGTCCGTCCCAGCCCCGCGCGGTGAGGGTCCACTGGGTCACCACCCCCGGCTCGACCCTGAAGCTGGCCGGGACCAGCCGGACGCTGAGCGCTTGGGCGTCGAGGAGGCCGACCAGCTGAGCAAGCTGTTCGGCTGAGAGCCAGTCCAAAGCGGGTTCGTGCAGCAGCAGCGTCGCACTCCAGCGGGCCTGCTGAGGGCTCGGGGCGACGACGGCCGCCGCAGCGTGAAACGCCGGCTGGAGAGGACCCGTAGTGAAGATCACGGTCTCCCGGCTGGCACCCCTCAAGGCCGTCGTCCACGCCCCGCGCCCCAGAGGCTCGGCACCGGCCTCGTGCGCATGGACGCTCCCGCTCCGTTCCACCAGGGCAGCGGCGTAATGCACCTCCTCCTCCGGCGCGCCGTACTCCTCCAGCAGAGAGCGCGTGACGCGCTCGCTCAGCAGCTGCCGCGCCAGCTCGGTCTGGCTCACACGAGAGGTGGGTATCCCGGCAAGCTGTCCGGCCTGTGCGACGGAGAGGCCTTTCACCCTGCGGTGGTGGCGCAGGAGGGCGTCGACCAGCAGCTGCGACACGGAGGGAAAACCGCACGGTGGTGTGCACAACCGCAGGGTGAGGGCGTCAGGCATGGCGAGCCCCCTGAAGAGGTACAGAGGCGGTGAAGCGGATCATGGATACTTCCTACGAAAGTGGGTGTTAACAGGGCGAAGCGAGCCGCCGCTGGGAGTTGAAGCTGCGGATGCCCTGGGCGATGTCGAGCCGTTGTGGCGGGGGAGGGGGGCGGCGTCGTCACCGCCCGGTCCCGGAGACGGGCCGGGCCGGCTTCCAGCCAGGACGGGTTCCTCCGTGCGCGGCGGTGGGCCGGATAACGGGTTCTTCTTGGCGAGTCGTTCACGCAGGCCCTGGGGTCAGGCACTCACCGGCTGGTTGAGGATGTCGCTGAGCTGGTCGCTGTCGAGGGTCAGGCGCAGGATGTGGTGGTCGGAGAGGTCCTCGTTGACCTCGATCACGTCGAATCCGGTTATGGCAGGCAGTAATTCGGGGGTGAGGTAGGCGCGGTCGACTCGGCTGTCGGGGCCGTGGGTGTCGCAGGCGTTGACGGCGCGGGAGAGCGCGCGCGGATCGCCGTGCGGGGCGGTCGCCCAGTACAGCGCGGCGTCCTCGAGTCCGGCTGTGCGGAATGCGGTGTCGGGCCGCGTGTCGGGCACGCGCTTGCCGGACGGTCCGGCGTACGAGCGGTGGAGTCGGTGAGGCAGGTTCTTGACCGTGGAGAGGTCCGGCAGCGGCAGGTCGCCTCGCGAACCGGTGGGGTAGGAGTTGTTGTCGCCGGCGTAGATCGCGGGGAGGGTGTGGCGGCGGCCGTCGGGCGTGAGCCAACCCTTGTCGGCCCAGGTGGTCAACCACTCGGCCTCCACCAGGCGTTGCTCGGCGCTGGCGTAGTTGAGGTGGCGCCGCGAACACACTGGCCGCGCTGAAGTCGATCCGCGCGGCCCGCCCGGACGGCGCCCCGATCTACGTCATCCTGGACAACCTCTCCGCCCACAAGGGCGAGACCATCCGGCGCTGGGCGAGGAAGAACCGCGTCGAACTGTGCTTCACCCCGACCTACGCCTCCTGGGCCAACCCGATCGAGGCCCACTTCGGCCCGCTGCGGCAGTTCACCCTGGCCAACTCCCACCACCGCAGCCACCCCGCGCAGACCCGGGCCCTGCACGCATACCTGCGATGGCGCAACGCCAACGCCCGTCACCCCGACGTGCTCGCCGCCCAGCGCAAGGAGCGCGCCCGCATCCGCAGCGAGAAGGGCATCCGCTGGGGCGGACGCCCACTCACCGCGACAGCCTGACGGGCTACCGCGGCTCAACCAAGAGCGTCATTCGTGCACACCTTGCCGGCTCGGTCCGTAACAGGCGCTTGCCGCTCCAGTGGCCAGCGCCCAGTAGCGGTCGCCGAACGATCAATGCCACCACTCCGTCGGGTAGTTCACCAGGCCCACGGCCGTCAGCACGCGCCCGAGGATCTCCCGGTGGGCGCGCGCCTGCTCGCCGATCCCGGCAGCGTCGGTGTAGCAGGCGCCGGCGCTCTCCTCCAGAGTCGCGTTCATAGGCGTACCCAGATCCAGCTCACGGCCGTCTGCATCCACGAGTGTCAGATCCACCGCCGCTCCCGCGCTGTGCGGCGCGATCTCCGGCGGCGACACGAAACGGCTCGTCGCCGACCGGATCTGCTCGTCGGTCCATCCAGGCTGCTCAGCTCGCAGTCTGGCCGCGTACTTTTCAAAGTAGCGCCGCTGCAATGCCGGAGGACGATAGCCCTCGACCACCAGGAACCTCAGACCGGCCGGCAAGTGCGCCTGTGCCTTGAACAGACGCTCCAGCACGCCTTCCCGCAGGTAGAAGAAGGCGTCCGAGTCGACCTGCTTCCGCAAGTCCACAAGCAGCGGCCCCCTCCGGACATCGACCAGCGGCTCACCGCACTCGTGTACGGGGACGGCTGCTACCCGTGGATCCGACATCAAGATGATCTCGCTCATCCCGCGATGATCCCCGAGTGCGGTCAACGACCACAACGTTGCCCAACCACCCGGCGAACGTTCCTGGTCAAAGCACTAGCAGTTGACGTCCACAGTTTGTGTGTGACCCAGTCTGTACGTTCTCCATCTACCAGTGAAGGATCATTCATGGCCGAGCGGTTCGGTGACGGTACGACGCTGACGCGCAGCGACGATCAGGTGGGCCGACCGGCGCCCCAGCGTCCTCCGCGGCGGATGAAGTCGACGACCCGCTCGTTCACCGTCGGCGAGGGGAAGGGGTACCTCACCGTCGCCTGCACCACCGATGGCGTTCCAGCCGAGGTGATGATCCGCATGGTCAAGCAGGGCTCCACGCTCGCGGGCATGATGGATGCCTTCTCCTCCACCATCACGCGGGGCCTTCAGCACGGCGTGCCGCTCGAAGTGTTCGTCCGTGAGTACGTCGGCATGCGGTTCGAGCCCGCCGGCCTCACCAACGACCCGGAGATCAGGCAGGTCAGCTCCGTCATGGACTATGTCGGCCGCCGCCTGGCCCTGGACTATCTGCCCTACGACGTGCGGGTGGGGCTGAACGTCCTCACGGCCGAGGAGCGGGCGACCAAGGTGGTCTTTGGAGGAGATATCCGCGAAGCGGCCCCCGCGGGGGCCAGGGCTGATTCAAAGTCCTGGTGATCACGAAGCGTTGCTGGTCACGGAGGTGTGACGGGGTGGCCGGTGGGCCGTCACGAAGACAACGAGGCTCCAGTTGACGGGGTGACCTACCAAGTCGCCCTGTATCACCGGAGCCTCGATGTGCCGCCAGTCTGCCACTGTCTGCCTGACCAAGTCGCCCTCGCCGCGCCAGCGTGAACTGCCCGACGTCGCCGAGCGGTTGGCGACACTGCTCGACCTGCGCGACCGCCGTGGCCGTCGGCACTCGCTGGTGTCGGTCCTGCTCACCGCGGCCTGCGCGGTGCTGGCCGGGGCCCGCTCCTACCTGGCCATCGGCCAGTGGGCGCGCAATGCCCCGCAGGACTGTCTCGCCCGTCTCGGCATCCCGTCCCGGGGCCCGCTCGGCATCCGGCGCGCGCCTGCCACATCCACGATCCGCCGTGTGCTCACCCTGGTGTGCCCCGGCGGGCTGGCCGATCTGCTCGGCTCCGCCCCGGTGGGCGCCGAGCAGGTGGCCGTGGACGGCAAGACCGCCCGCGGCTCGCGCACCGACACCGACGACGCCGTTCACCTGCTGTCTGCCCTGACCGGCTCCGGACGCGTGGTCTCCCAGCTCCCGGTGCCGGACAAGACCACCGAGGTCACCGCCCTGCCCGCGCTGCTGGCGCCCTTCGACCTGATCGGCTGCACGGTCACCGCCGACGCGCTGCACACCAGCCGCGAACAGGCCCGCTACCTGGTACAGGAGAAGAAGGCCCATTTCGTGCTCGTGGTCAAGCGCAACCAGCCGCGCCTGCACACCGCGCTGCGCGCCCTGCCGTGGAAGGAATGCACCGCGGTGCGCCACGACCGCGAGCAGGGACACGGCCGGCACGAGACCCGCTCGGTGCGTGCGCTGACCGTCACCGGCCTCGGCCTGGACTTCCCGCACGTCGCGCAGGCCGTGAAGATCCACCGTTACCGCACCGACGTCAAGAGCGGGAAGACCACCCGGCAGACGGTCTATGCGATCACCGACATGACCTCCCGTCAGGCATCCCCGCAGCATCTCGGGCAACTCGCCCGCGCACACTG
Source organism: Streptomyces sp. TG1A-8 (assembly GCF_030499535.1). Classification (NCBI taxonomy): domain Bacteria; kingdom Bacillati; phylum Actinomycetota; class Actinomycetes; order Kitasatosporales; family Streptomycetaceae; genus Streptomyces; species Streptomyces sp. TG1A-8. Next base: position 423,598 of record NZ_JASTLB010000004.1, on the reverse strand, counting down.
GGGCATCGAGTCCGTGCACCACGTCAGAGATACAACCTTCGCCGAGGACGCATCCAAGGTCCGCACCGGGCACGGCCCGGCGAACATGGCCACACTGCGGAACCTCGCGGTCAACACGCTCCGCGACGCCGGTCACCGCAGCATCGCCGCCGGGCTACGGCAGGTTTCCTACGCGCCCTTCACTCACCCGCTCGACCTGCTCGGACTCGCTTGACCTGCACCGATACATGATCACCAGGACTTTGAATCAGCCCTGCCGCGGGGGCCGCTTCGCGGATATCTCCTCCAAAGACCTCGGGCCTTGCTGTTGGGGGTGTCCCTCGCCTAGCGAATACACAGTGTGATGGCAGCCAGGATGACCGTGGGGCAGGTGCCAGTTGGCACCTGCCCGTAGCTTCGGGAGTATCGGGCCTAGCAGGGCACCGTGGTGGGGCGGCCGACCAGGTGCCGCTGGAGGAATTCCAGTTGGTGCCCCAGTAGCCGGGCGAACGTGTCGTTGGTCGGTGCGGCATGTGTCATCCCGCTGAGCGGCAGCACCTCGTGCGGCTTCCCCGCGGCCAGCAGAGCGCTGGAGAGTTGCAGCGTATTGGCCACGAAGGCGTTGTCGTCTGCCAGTCCGTGCATCAGCAGCAGCGGGCGGCTGAGCTTTGGAGCGTCGGCAAGAAGCGAGGACAGCTCATAGTGCTCCGGGTATTGGTCGGGCAGACCGAGGAAGCGTTCTTTCCAGCAGGCGTCGTAGAGATGCTGGTCGGTGAGAGGGGCGCCGGCCACTGCGGCGTGGAAGGTGTCGGGTCGGCGCAGCACCGCGGCGGCGGCCAGCGTCCCGCTGAACGACCAGCCGCGGATGCCGACCCTGTCGAGATCAAGCTCCGGGTGGCGCTCGGCGGTCGCGTGCAGCGCGGCGACCTGGTCGTCCAGGGTCGGGCCGATCAGGTCGCCGTAGATCTCCTTCTCCCAGCGTGGCCCGCGTCCGGGCGTGCCGGCGCCGTCCGTCACCAGCACCGCGAAGCCCTGTTCCGCGAACCACTGCGAGACGAGGGTGTGAGAGGTCTGTTCGGCCATCACCTTCTGCATTGCGGGGCCGCCGTAGGGGTCGACCAGCACCGGTAGCTGGGCGTCACCGGCCTTGTGCCAGGACGGCAGGAAGAGGTGTGTGCGCAGTTCGCGGGGCCCGACGGCGGCGGATTCGACACGCAGTTGCAGCAGCGGGCGTTGGGCGTGCGAGCTGATTTCGACGGGCGCGGGGCCGTCCGGTTCCGGTCGGCCGTCCTCGGTCAGGCGGTGCACGGTGGTGTGCGAGCCCGGCAGATCCAGCGTGCGCGTGGTGTGTACGAACGTGCTGCCGCAGAATGCGCCGGAGTGCACCCCCGGCTGCTCGGTCAGCCGGTGTATGCCCTGGCCCGGACGGTACCTCCACACATGGCGCTCGGTGGGTTCTGCGGACGCTGTGAAAAGCACCGTCTCGCCGTCCACCGCGAGCACCTCGTGCAGCTGCAGGCCGTCCGGTGTGACCGGCGTGCCGTCGATGCTCAGGTGCCGGGTCTCGTCCCGGTCGAGGTAGTCGACGAGCAGGCCGGTGTCTGTCCGCGCGGGCACTCCGGGCACCAGCAGCTCCACCCAGCGCTCATCGTGCCGCTCGGCCAGGAGGCTGGTCGTACCGTCTGCCGGGTCGATGGCCAGTACCTGGAGCGTGCGCTGGTCGCGGCTGAGTACGGCGGCGAACGGACCGTGCCCGTCCCAGCCGGCCGCGGGCAGGTACTCGAAGCCGGCCCGGTCCCAGCGGATCTCGGTGTGGTTGCCCGCCAGATCGGCGATCCAGAGCGTGACCTCGGCGTTGGCGGTGCCGACCCGTGGGTAGCGCATGGTGCGCGGCGGCTTGGCGGGGTCGGCCGGATCGGTGATGTACCACAGCCCAACCTTCCGGTTGTCCACCCGGGTGGTCAGCAGCCGCTCTCCGTCCGGTGCCCACCAGTACGCCCGGTAGCGGCCCATCGACTCGCTCGCGACATGCTCCGGCAGGCCGAAGAAGACGTCCGGACCTTCCGCCGGCTCGGGCGCGGCCACCGCTCGGTCGCCACTGCCGTCGGCGCTGATCACCCGGAGCGCGCCGCCGGAGACGTAGGCGATGTTCCGGCCGTCCGGGGACGGGCGCGGGTCCACCACCGGCTGCCGGGCGGGTAGTTGCCGGACAGCGCCGGAGCCGGTATCCACCACCCACAGCTGCCCGGAGAGGGCGAACGTGGCCACCTGGGCGGCTGTGTCGGTGGCGTAGTCGGTGATCCCGGCGGCCTGCTGCCGGGCGCGCTCGCGCCGGATGCGCTCCTCCTCCGGCACCTCATCGGTCGCGTCGCCGAGCAGCCCGGCGGGGTCAGCCAGCAGTCGCTCCGCGCCGGTCGCCAGGTCGAGCGTCCACAGGCACCCGACCGGATCGTCCCCGGCCCGGCTCCGCAGGAACAGGACACAGGTATTGTCCGGCGCCACGGTGAAACGGGTGGGTGCGCCGAGGGTGAAGCGGCGGGTGCGGGCGAGCTGTCGCAGAAGTGGGGATGTCACCATGCCTGGCACTGTGTCATTCGTTCGGTATAGCAGCATGGGAATATCGAGATCGTTCCCCGTGGGCTTCATAGTGCCGACTCGCTCGTGGCCGGTTCAGGCAGCCGTGCCGAAACCGGTGGCAGCCCGGCACCAGGCGTGTTGAGTCCACCGGTGATCTGAGCAGACTGTCAAAAGCCGTCGGCAGGAACGCGGGGTCTGAGGAACATCCGTGTCAGATCGTGCGCTAAGCGTTCGTCGGCCCTGGTGGGCGGCCGACGGGGTGCCGGCGGCGGGACCGGTCGGAAGTTGTCCCACGGATAATGCGCCGTTATCTGTGGCAGTACGGGGCGCCACCTGTCCGAACGAGCCGCGGGCGGCACGTGAAGCAGCCCTGTTATCTGTGGTATCGCGCCGCCGGACCGCTGCCGCACGATCTGACACGGTTGTTCCTCAACCCCCAGCTCTGGCCCTTGCTCGCGGGCGGGGTGGATCACCACGGGGCGGACGACGGTGTCGCCGCCATCTGTTCCAGCTCCGCAACGAGGAGCCGCGCGTCGACGTCGGCGTCATGCGGGTCGCCGAGCGCTGGTTGGGGTAGCGCCGCGCTTGACCGACCACAGCCCGCGCCAAACCGCGTCCCACGCCATCGCGCCCTCCCACCGGACGCGGGCCAGCTACTGTCCGCCGCCGGGTCGCCGAGGCCCGAAGGAATTAACCAACAAGGTCAGATTGCTGCGGGGCCCTACGGCTGCTTCCGGGGTGCCGCCGTGACAGTCCATCCGAGGATGGCGGCGGGGCCGACCGTACGAGCGTCGCGCGCTCAGGATGGCGATCTTTCCTCTGTCCTACGGGAGTTGCGCGTGATGGGGTTGCGTCGAACGTTCGTGCCATTAGTGGAGGATCGTTGAGACGCACACGTATAACGGCGGCGCTGCGCTGCATGGCAGCTGGCGCCGTCCTTGCTGTTCTGGCCGGGGCGGGAACGGCTTCCGCCGCCGGTTCACCGAAGGGGCCTGGTCCGCTGGCCGCGCCGCCGAAGGTCCACGGACCGGAAGCGGAGATGTCCATCACGGCAGGGTCGCGTCCGGTGTCGGGAAGTAACCCGTCCGCCGGCCCGAAGTTCACCAAGTCCGGTGACACATGGCGGGTCGTCGCCCCCGAGGTCGTGCTGCGCAACACCGTCACCGACGCCGACGGGGAGAAGTCGACCCTGACATTCGAAGTGTGGACGGCCAACGCCGACGGCACGCCGGGCACCAAGGTCAAGCTGACCGACGCCAACTCGTACGGGGTGCTGGTGTCCCCGTATGTGGCGTCCGGCAGCACGGCGTCGGTCAAGGTCGACTACGGCCGGCTGAAGCCGCGCACCACCTACCTGGTGCACACCAACGCCTACGACGGCAGCCTGTACGAAAACACCTGGTCCCCATGGGCGAAGTTCCGCATCGAGCCCTACGTGACGTTCCCCGTCGCACAGTCCACCTCGGGAATCGACTCGACCGCACAGACCACGGTGGAGTTCACCCGCACCGACCCGGACGGCTCCGCCACCGCGACGTCCACGGCCACGGAACAGCCGTCGCCGACGCTGGCGGACTTCGACAAGGACGACTGCTCCAAGCAGGACAAGGCTGACCGCACGGTGTGCTTCCGCATGGTCAAACGGGACAAGGCCAAGTCCGTGCAGGCTCCGCCGAAGTCCGGAAAGACCCGGGAGACCAAGCAGACGTTCACCGCCAAGTCGGCCGAGTCGGCGGGGATCATGTCGACGCCGGGCGGTAACGATGCGGTCGACCTGGTCGACTGGTGCACCAACGCCGCCGAGGGCCTGGACTACATGAACCGCACCGAAGCCTGCCTGAAAACTCTGGGCGAGGGCGAGCTGTGGTTCTTCGACTCCGACCCGCAGAAGCCGGCCATCGGCAGGGGCACGTTCCTGTTCGAGCAGCGGATGAAGACCTACCGCAACAAGACCGAATCCGGCAGCGACTTCGCCGAGTTCGACCAGCAGCTCGTGATCGCCCCCACCTACATCAACCCCGCACTGGAAGGCGTCACGATGCGGTGGGACATCGACTCGTCGTGCTCGGCGTGCGACGTGGCGCCGATCCAGTGGACCGACGACGGCGCCAACCCCGTCAACGGCGCGCACTGGGACTACGACCCGCTCCAGGACTACCGCAGCATGTGGGGCACCGTGGTGACCCGCTGGCTCGGCACCGGCAAGGAGCAGATCGATCTGGACTGGTCGATCACCGCGACCGTCGATGCCAGCAACTCCGTCGACGCGACGGCAGACTTCGGCACCAGCGGTGTCGCCTCCGTGCGGGAACTCGCCCCGCGGTGCGACGACATCACCCGCGGCGCGGTCACCCCAGGCTGCGTGCTGCCGTTCTTCAAGCCGACGTTCACCCTGGACACCAACCTCTACCCGGCGGCGGGTGGCTACTACTGGCTGATGCAGGAGCGGATGCCCGACCATGCCGGCTCCAAGAAATGGGACAGTCTGGTGCACTACCTGGGTCCGGACACCACGGTGAAGAACCCGTCCACGGGGGCGCCCTGGTCCTCGGACGACAGCCGCAAGGTGGTGTGCCCCAGCACGTGGACCAAGCACCCTGCGGACAGCATCGTCGGCACCACCGACTGCGACGAGTACGCGCCCGCGTCCACGCACGAGTCCGGCGGGTTCCCTGGCGGGGTCAACCAGGTCACCAGCGGCAACCAGTGCGCCCAGTTGTACACCGACTGGGTGTTCAACGGGGTCGGTGACGGGTCGACGTCGTTCGGTCTTCTCGCGGACACCCGCGTCGCGACCAACGGCCCGACAGGTACGGAGCGCTGCGGCCGGGCGGCGATCGACTCGGCGCAGAACCAGGGCGCATTCCACAAGCTCCAACCGTCGGTCTGGCGGCTGACCGACGGGGACGGATTCTTCATCGACACCCCGGGGTTCAACCACTGCTCGGGCGTGGCAGTGACCTGCACCTGGCGCAAGGTGTAAGCACCACCTGACCCCAGGAAGCACGAAGGGGCGGACAGGCAACTGCCTGTCCGCCCCTTCTCTCGCGTCAGCCAGTGAACGGCCGCCACAGGGCGGCCTCGTCCGCCGCGACCGGCGGACCCCACACCAGCCTTTCCCCGATCAGACCGGGGCGGTATCCGGTGGCCAGCTGCGGATTCTCCAGCTTGTCGGCGATCTCCTCCAGCAGCATCGTCAGCGACTTGTCCTCGACGGTGCGCACGGCCGTGTCGTCCCAGTGCCCAACCTCGCCCGTCTCCGCGTCGACGAACAGGCCGTAGCTGGTGTCGGTCACCGACCACGAGCAGAACGGGATCCAGGACGGCTTCCACATCCACGACTCCGCATCGTCGTGGTCCTGCTGCCAGCGCGATTGCCGCCGGTAGACCGCACAAACCGAGTCCAACGGCATCAACGCCCACCCGTGATCGGGGAAGAAGCCGGCATCCGGGATGTCCTGGTTGCCCGCGCACAGCAGCCACAGCGCCCGCAGTTCCACCGGCACACGCACGCCCAGCTGCTGCACCAGGGCGTCGATGTCCTGCTCGGCCGCGGCGGGCAGCAGCGCCTCGTGCGAGGCCGGCGCGTTCTGCTCAAGCCATGAGGTAATTCGCTGCCACGCCCCGGTCACCTGCCGTACGGCGATCTGCTCCAGGCGCGGATCGGGGGCCTGGCCGTCGTCGGTATCGCTGGTGGCGGGGAGCGGTCCGGTGGCTTCGACGTCACGGATCTGGAGCTGCCCCTCCGCCATCAGGGGCGGGCCGTAGGCGTAGCGCACGGTCAGGGGCGGGCAGTCATCGAAGGTGTCGCCGTCGATCGTCGCAGCGTACAGGCCGAGCCTGCCGGTGCGCTTGCCCAGACGGGGGTCGTCGGCCAGCTGCCGAGCGAGGACCTTGACCGCGTATGGGACACCGTCTCCGAGGTGGGCACAGAGGTCGCGTATGTGGTCGGGTATGTCCACGGTCACGGTCAAGGTTCCGTTTCCCCCTCTGGGTCGTTGGATGCTGTCTGCCAGGATGCCAGCCGTAGGGCCGCCCCCGCAGTGATCTGCGGGGGCGGCCCTACGGCTGGTTCTGGGGTGCCTCATTGCGGTCAGTTGAGGACGGGGGTGCGGTCGACGTGGAGGATTTTGCAGGTGACCGAACGTTCGAACAGGGGCCCTGACGTGGTTCGGCCGAACCACGTTGCTCGGGCATGACAAGTCGTACTTGCCGAACTTGCCTGCACCCTTGATCAGCCACCTGAGCAGCGGAAAGAGGTGCCACCCCCTAGATGACGATGGCGGCAAGGGCGAGGTGGGAGTTCATGTCCAGCTCGAACCGGCCGTAAGGGTTCACGTGGGTCCAGAACAGCGGGGACAGAGCCCGCCGGTCGGCGTCGGTAAGCCGCTTCTGCCACTTCTCCTCACTCAGGATGTCCTGGAGGAGCAGGGTGTTGACGTGCACCAACGCCGACTGGAGCAGGTGCAGGGCGAGCATGGAGACCTCCTGGCTCTCCTTGTCGGAGCCGGTCAGGTCGCCGTCCTTGCCGTAGAACAGGTCGTGGTTGGCGGAGTTCCAGTTCTCCACGACCTGGAGCCCGTCATTGATCTCGCGCCGCAGGTCCGCGTCGGCGAGGTAGTCGCAGATGAACGCCGTACGCACCGCACGCCCAAGTTCCTCGATCGCCCGGTACGTCGGGTGCTTCGGGCCGCCGCGGGTGAAACGCCGCAGGACCTGCTCAGCCTCCGCGGCGCTCGATGAGCCCAGAAGATCCAAAACTCTGACAAGCAGACCCCAGACCCGCTACAGAGAGCTACTTGTCACTTCGTGGCAGCTTCGGGAGAACAGGGCCGAGAAGGTACGCCCGTGGAACCTATGAGACCGTCCTACGCGCGCGCGTGCGGGCTGGTCTCGCCGTTCCGAACCGGGCATATCGACGGGTTCTTGCGCTACTTGCGCAGGTCCACGCGCGGGCGCGCGTGCGTACGAGAGGGGCCCCGGTGGTGCAGAGCCGCCTTAGCTCTTCTGCACCACCGGGGCCCGGGAAGGCCCGCGCTCACGGGGGAAGCGACGGGCCGAGGCCGTGGAGAGGATCAGCCCGGGACGGGCCGGGGCGTGTTCAGCCGGTCGAGCCGGGCGTACAGGTCGCGCACGATGCGGGCCCGGCCCTGCACGCACCGCAGGGTCGGCTCCAGCGGTGTCTCCAGCCGTGTCCGCGCCGACCGCAGGACGTCCTCCGCGAACAGGCGCCGCCCGTCGTGCTCCGGGAGTTGTCCGGCCAGCTGCTCGACGTCGCGCGCGACGAGTCGGGCGTGCCCGGTCAGCTGCAGCGCGATCTGCGAGCAGTCCGCCGGCGCGAGCCCGGCCGGGTCGGTCACCGCGAGCACGGCCCGCACGAGGAGTTGGTGCGGCTCTCGGTCCAGGGGCAGTTCGGCGTCCAGGACGACGTCGGGATCGTTCAGCACCTGGTGCCCGCTCACGAGGCGACCGCGCCGACGTCGACCAGGCGCAGCAGCGCGGTCGCCAGCTTCCCGGAGTCGACGAGCCGCGACGCCCGGGGAGGGCTGACCCAGTGCGCCGCGATGGTGCCGGCACCGGAGACCGGGACGAGGACCTGCGAGCCCGCCGACAGCACGCGGACGCCCGGGACATCCCGGCAGACGTGCCCGGTGCCCGGGTCGACCATCACGTACAGCCGGTTAGTCAGGTAGTCCGCCAGCACCGGGTAGCCCCGCTGCAGCCCCAGGCCGAGCGCGTCGAGCGCGTCCAGGCCCCGCTGCAGCTCGACCGCGACCGCGTCCCACTCCCGGCCGCAGTGCGCCCAATCCGTACGGCAGTCCGCGCGGCGCCACCGTTCCCGCACCCGCCCGTCGGGATCGGCTTTCGAGGACCAGGTGACACGGCGTCGGCCGCTGGAGGAGTTCGGCACGGGAGGCTCCCTGATCGGTTCGTCTCGGTACTCCCAGACAACCGCCACACATCCGGGTGGGATCAGGCCGGATTGCGGGCACTTCCCGTCGAGAGACCGGACAGTTTTGCCAACGCGCGGGGTGCCGCCGCACTACCGTCTCGCGCACGCACAGCACCCCGGGGGCCCCGATGGACAGACAGCGCAACGCAATCCTCGAAGCGCTGCTCGACGAGTACGACTTCACCCACCAGGGCCTCGCCGACGAGGTGAACCGGGTGGCCGAGGACATCTTCGGCAGGCCCGGCGATTGCGGCGACCGGCATGTCCGGCGGTGGATCTCAGGGGAAGTCCGCTGGCCGTGGACTCGGTACCTTCTGCCACTGGAACGGATCTTCGATCGTCCGGCCCAGGCACTGGGGTTCGTGCCGCGTGGCAAGGCCAGCGCCAACCTTCCCCGTCCGCCGCGGCCGGCACAGCAGGAGGAGGAGCCCGCCGTGCACCGCCGCAGGTTCATCACCGCGTCCGCCGCCACCACCGTCGCCGCCGTGCTGGGCATCGACCAGACCCCCACCAGCGGGCGCCTGTCGATGAGTGACGTCGACCGTGTCCACGAGCGCATCGGCCGCATGGACGCCCACTTCTTCTCCATCGGCGGGGGCCCGCTGATCTCCGTGTCCACCGGCTACATCGCCCGGCTGCGCGAGGCCCTCGACGGCTGCAGCTACGGCGACCGCGTCGAGCGCGCCCTGCACGGCGCGATCAGCAGCCTGTACGCGTCCGCCGGTTGGGCGTGCCACGACAGCGGCGACGCCGAGCAGGCCACCCTGCTCCACACCGCCTCCCTGCAGAGCGCCCTGCTCGCCGCCGATCCCTCCGCCACTGCCCGCGCGTGGTCCAACCTCGCCATGCAGGCCCGGCTGGAGGGACGCCACCGCGAGGCCGTCCAGATCACCCGGGCCGCCCTCGACAACCGCCGCGCCCGCCAGGACCCGCACATCGCCACGCTGCTGCACGCCCGCCTCGCCATCGGCCAGGCCCGCACCGCCGACCGCACCGGGGCCGCCCGTTCCCTGCTCGCCGCCGAGAAGGCGTACGACCGGGTCGACACCGCGGCGCCGGCGCCGACGTGGCTGTCGTTCCTCAACCCGGCCGAGCTGTCCGGGCTGGGCGCCATCGCCCACCAGGCGCTGGGCCACTACGACCGCGCCGAGGCCGCCACCGTTCAGGCCCTCGACCTGCTCCCGGAGCGGATGCGCCGCAATCGGGCGTACTACTCCGTGCAGCTGGCCGAGCTGCAGCTGGCCCAGGGCGAGCGCGAGCAGGCCGCGGCCACCGTCTCCGGCATCGACGCGTCCTCCCTCGACAGCCGCCGCATCACCGACCGGCTGGCCGCTGTCCGCCGGACCCTCACCGACTAGGAGCCCCGCCCGTGACCTCGCTCGCCATACGGCACTACGACCACCACCAGGCCGCCGAGATCCGCCAGCTGCTGCTCGACGTCTACGCCGAGGTGTACGCCGAGGCCGCCAAGACCGACCCGTTCGCCACCGTCGAGCGGTTCGCCCAGGGCCTGGACGGCTGGAGCCGCCGGGACGGCTGGACGTGCGTGGTCGGCTACGACCAGGACCAGCCCGTCGGCTACGCCTACGGCGCCCCGCTCCCGGCCGGCGCACCGTGGTGGGGCGGACTGCTCACCGAGGTGCCCGCCGACGTCGTCGAGGAGACTGGCACCCGCACCTACGCGCTCAGCGAGCTGATGGTGCGCGTCCCGTGGCGCAAGACTGGCACCGCCCGCCAGCTGCACGACGCGCTACTCGAGGACCGGCCCGAGGAGCGTGCCACGCTCCTGGTCGACCAGGACCACCCCAAAGTCCACGCCCTGTACCAGTCGTGGGGCTGGCAGACGCTGGGGGACCTGCGTCCCCGCATCCCCGACGCGCCGCTCTTCCACGCCATGCTGCTCGACCTCCCGCAGCGCTAAGACCGTGTCCTATGTGGTGGGCTTGAGGAGTCGCTTGTAGCAGCAGAGGACTGCGGCAAGCCCCAGAAAGGCCAGGTAGTTGCGGGGATTGCGTTCGTAGCGGTGGTTGAGCCGACGGTAGCCGGTCAGCCAGGACATGGTCCGTTCGATCACCCAACGACGCCGGCCCAGCCGTTCGCTGGACTCGATGCCCTTGCGGGCGATGCGGACGCCGATGCGCTTGCCGCGTACCCATTTCCGCAGCTCAGGGACGTCGTATGCCTTGTCGGCATGCAGGCGCTGGGGCTTGAAGTACCGGCCGTTGTGCGGGTCGTGTCTCGTTAGGTGACCGAGCACCATGGGCTTCAGGGCCTGGCTGTCGTGGACGTTGGCCGCGGAGACGCCGACGAGAAGGGGCAGTCCCTTCGCGTCCGACAGGATGTGCATCTTGGAACCCGGCTTGCCCCGGTCCACGGGACTCGGACCTGTGTGTTCGCCCCTTTTTAGCCCTCACGTGGGCGGAGTCGAGGACGACACGGGAAAGATCGAGGAGGTCCGTGTCGTCGAGCCGGCGCAGGATCTCCTCATGGAGCCGGCCCCACACACCGGCCCGCGACCAGATCACGAAACGGCGATGCGCAGTGGACTTCGATATACCGAAGCACGGTGGCAGTGCCCGCCAGGCGCAGCCGCTGACCAGCACATAGATGATCGCGGCAAACAGCGTCTCATCAGGCGTGTCCTGCGTCCCGCCACCCTGCGGCCGCACCTTTGACGGCGGGATCAGCGGCCTCGCGATCTCCCACAGCCCGTCCGGAACAATCCAACTCCACGTACCCCGCCCCATACGCAGCTCAACGAGCCACCACCACATAGGACACGGTCTAATACTCCAGCAGCGGTTCGTGTCCTGAGCTGGTGGTTGTCGTTGTCCTGGTATGGAGGGGATGAGTGAAGCCGCTTGCTGGGCCGGCGAGTTGGAGTTGGTGTTCGCTCGGGTGGCGGGCAGGTTCACTCGGGCGGATCTGCGGTGGCGGATGCGGGACTACGTCCGTGGTCTGCTGGGGCGGGCGACACGCAAGAACGGCTGGCAGCTTGCGGAATGGGCAGGTCACCGCACTCCGGACGGCTTTCAGCGGCTGCTGAACAGCAGTGTCTGGGACGCGGACGCCCTGCGTGACGACGTCCGTGCCTACGTCGCCGAACGGCTCGGACCGGGCGGTGTGCTGATCATCGACGACACGGGATTCATCAAGAAGGGCACCACCTCAGCCGGGGTCAGTCGGCAGTACACCGGCACCTCAGGAAAGATCGACAACTGTCAGATCGGCGTGTTCGCCGCCTACGCCACCAGCTCAGGCCGGGCCTTGGTGGACCGGGAGCTCTACCTGCCCAAAGCCTGGACGTCCGACCGTGACCGCTGCCGGGCGGCCAAGATCCCCGACGGGCGAGGCTTTGCGACCAAGGGGGAACTGGCCCGGGACATCGTCCGCCGCTGCCTGGCCGCCGGCCTGCCGGCGTCGTGGGTGACCGCGGATGAGGCCTACGGGCAGGACTGGCACTTCCGCCGCCTGCTCGAGCAGACGGGCGTCGGCTACGTGGTGGCGGTGCCCAAGTCCCAGCAGATCAAGTCCCTGGCCGGCATCTGGCGCATCGACCATCTCATCGATGAAGCACCCGATGATGCCTGGCAGCGGCTGTCCTGCGGCGATGGGGCGAAGGGCCCGCGGATCTACGACTGGGCCGGGGCCAAGTTGCCCGCCAACATCATCTTCGATCCGGATCCGCCGACCCATCACCGGTGGGTGATGGCCCGCCGCAGCCTGTCCGACCCCGAAGATGTGGCCTACTACCTGGCCTACGCACCCGTGGGTGTCGAGATCGCCGAGCTGGTCCGCATCGCCGGCTCCCGCTGGGCGATCGAGGAGTGCTTCCAGGCCGCGAAGAACGAGTGCGGCCTGGACGAGTACGAAGTCCGCCGCTATGTCGGCTGGTATCGGCACATCACCCTGGCCATGCTCGCCCACGCCGTCTTGGCCGCACTCGCAGCACAAGCCCAGGCCGGCGGGGAGGCAAAGGGGGCTGCAGAAACGGATCAGCCACCGTCCCGCTCACCGTGGCAGAGATCCGGCGGCTCCTGGACACTCTCCTGCCCCACCCACGAGCCGACCGCGATCCCATCACCCACGCACTGAACTGGTCCGCCTGGAGAAGACACCGCCAGGCCATCGCCCGCCGCTGCCACTACCGAAAACGCACCTCAGGCCACGAACCGCTGCTGGAGTACTAAGAGCTTGTCTCACGTGGCGATCTTTGCGAGTTTCTTGTAGCAGGTCAGGACCGCTGCGAGCCCGAGGAAGGCCAGGAAGTGGCTGCCTTTGCGCTCGTAGCGGACGGTCAGGCGGCGGTAGCCGAAGAGCCAGGAGATCGTCCGTTCGATCTTCCAGCGGTGCCGGCCGAGACGCTCGCCGGACTCGATGCCGGGTCGGGCGATGCGCGGGACGATGCCCCGTTCACGCAGCCACCTCAGCCTCTCGGCGGAGTGGTACGCCTTGTCCGCGCGAAGCCTGCCGGGCCTGCGTCTGCGAGGGCCGCGCCGGGAACGGACGGCGGGGATGCCCAGCACCAGCGGCAGGAGTGCCTGGCTGTCATGGACGTTCGCCCCCGAGACGCCAAGGGCGAGAGGGAGGCCCTGGGCGTCGGACAGGACGTGGAGCTTGCTGCCCTTCTTGCCCCGGTCGACCGGATTGCGCCCGGTCAGCGATCCCCCTTTTTCGCCCGGACGGAGGCGGCGTCCACGATCACCGAGGTCCAGTCCACCTCGCCGCGGGCGCCGAGTTCGTCCAGGACGGCCTGGTGCAGCCGCCGCCACAGCCCGTCCTTGGTCCATGCGGAGAACCGGCGGTGGGCGGTGGCCGGTGAGACGCCGAACGTCTCCGGCAGGTGCCGCCAGGCGCAGCCGCTGGTCAGCACGTACACCACGGCCGTGAACACCGCTCGCTCATCCACCGGGGCCGTGCCTCCGCCTTGCGGACGGGAAGCGAACGAAGGCAGCAACGGTGCCACGAGCGACCAGAGTTCGTCAGGAACCAACCGCTGCGACAAACCAACACCCATGGCACGGCATCATGCCGCATCAACCTCACACCACGTGAGACACCCTCTAATACTCCAGCAGCGGTTCGTGGCCTGAGGTGCGTTTTCGGTAGTGGCAGCGGCGGGCGATGGCCTGGCGGTGTCTTCTCCAGGCGGACCAGTTCAGTGCGTGGGTGATGGGATCGCGGTCGGCTCGTGGGTGGGGCAGGAGAGTGTCCAGGAGCCGCCGGATCTCTGCCACGGTGAGCGGGACGGTGGCTGATCCGTTTCTGCAGCCCCCTTTGCCTCCCCGCCGGCCTGGGCTTGTGCTGCGAGTGCGGCCAAGACGGCGTGGGCGAGCATGGCCAGGGTGATGTGCCGATACCAGCCGACATAGCGGCGGACTTCGTACTCGTCCAGGCCGCACTCGTTCTTCGCGGCCTGGAAGCACTCCTCGATCGCCCAGCGGGAGCCGGCGATGCGGACCAGCTCGGCGATCTCGACACCCACGGGTGCGTAGGCCAGGTAGTAGGCCACATCTTCGGGGTCGGACAGGCTGCGGCGGGCCATCACCCACCGGTGATGGGTCGGCGGATCCGGATCGAAGATGATGTTGGCGGGCAACTTGGCCCCGGCCCAGTCGTAGATCCGCGGGCCCTTCGCCCCATCGCCGCAGGACAGCCGCTGCCAGGCATCATCGGGTGCTTCATCGATGAGATGGTCGATGCGCCAGATGCCGGCCAGGGACTTGATCTGCTGGGACTTGGGCACCGCCACCACGTAGCCGACGCCCGTCTGCTCGAGCAGGCGGCGGAAGTGCCAGTCCTGCCCGTAGGCCTCATCCGCGGTCACCCACGACGCCGGCAGGCCGGCGGCCAGGCAGCGGCGGACGATGTCCCGGGCCAGTTCCCCCTTGGTCGCAAAGCCTCGCCCGTCGGGGATCTTGGCCGCCCGGCAGCGGTCACGGTCGGACGTCCAGGCTTTGGGCAGGTAGAGCTCCCGGTCCACCAAGGCCCGGCCTGAGCTGGTGGCGTAGGCGGCGAACACGCCGATCTGACAGTTGTCGATCTTTCCTGAGGTGCCGGTGTACTGCCGACTGACCCCGGCTGAGGTGGTGCCCTTCTTGATGAATCCCGTGTCGTCGATGATCAGCACACCGCCCGGTCCGAGCCGTTCGGCGACGTAGGCACGGACGTCGTCACGCAGGGCGTCCGCGTCCCAGACACTGCTGTTCAGCAGCCGCTGAAAGCCGTCCGGAGTGCGGTGACCTGCCCATTCCGCAAGCTGCCAGCCGTTCTTGCGTGTCGCCCGCCCCAGCAGACCACGGACGTAGTCCCGCATCCGCCACCGCAGATCCGCCCGAGTGAACCTGCCCGCCACCCGAGCGAACACCAACTCCAACTCGCCGGCCCAGCAAGCGGCTTCACTCATCCCCTCCATACCAGGACAACGACAACCACCAGCTCAGGACACGAACCGCTGCTGGAGTACTAATACTCCAGCAGCGGTTCGTGGCCTGAGGTGCGTTTTCGGTAGTGGCAGCGGCGGGCGATGGCCTGGCGGTGTCTTCTCCAGGCGGACCAGTTCAGTGCGTGGGTGATGGGATCGCGGTCGGCTCGTGGGTGGGGCAGGAGAGTGTCCAGGAGCCGCCGGATCTCTGCCACGGTGAGCGGGACGGTGGCTGATCCGTTTCTGCAGCCCCCTTTGCCTCCCCGCCGGCCTGGGCTTGTGCTGCGAGTGCGGCCAAGACGGCGTGGGCGAGCATGGCCAGGGTGATGTGCCGATACCAGCCGACATAGCGGCGGACTTCGTACTCGTCCAGGCCGCACTCGTTCTTCGCGGCCTGGAAGCACTCCTCGATCGCCCAGCGGGAGCCGGCGATGCGGACCAGCTCGGCGATCTCGACACCCACGGGTGCGTAGGCCAGGTAGTAGGCCACATCTTCGGGGTCGGACAGGCTGCGGCGGGCCATCACCCACCGGTGATGGGTCGGCGGATCCGGATCGAAGATGATGTTGGCGGGCAACTTGGCCCCGGCCCAGTCGTAGATCCGCGGGCCCTTCGCCCCATCGCCGCAGGACAGCCGCTGCCAGGCATCATCGGGTGCTTCATCGATGAGATGGTCGATGCGCCAGATGCCGGCCAGGGACTTGATCTGCTGGGACTTGGGCACCGCCACCACGTAGCCGACGCCCGTCTGCTCGAGCAGGCGGCGGAAGTGCCAGTCCTGCCCGTAGGCCTCATCCGCGGTCACCCACGACGCCGGCAGGCCGGCGGCCAGGCAGCGGCGGACGATGTCCCGGGCCAGTTCCCCCTTGGTCGCAAAGCCTCGCCCGTCGGGGATCTTGGCCGCCCGGCAGCGGTCACGGTCGGACGTCCAGGCTTTGGGCAGGTAGAGCTCCCGGTCCACCAAGGCCCGGCCTGAGCTGGTGGCGTAGGCGCCGAACACGCCGATCTGACAGTTGTCGATCTTTCCTGAGGTGCCGGTGTACTGCCGACTGACCCCGGCTGAGGTGGTGCCCTTCTTGATGAATCCCGTGTCGTCGATGATCAGCACACCGCCCGGTCCGAGCCGTTCGGCGACGTAGGCACGGACGTCGTCACGCAGGGCGTCCGCGTCCCAGACACTGCTGTTCAGCAGCCGCTGAAAGCCGTCCGGAGTGCGGTGACCTGCCCATTCCGCAAGCTGCCAGCCGTTCTTGCGTGTCGCCCGCCCCAGCAGACCACGGACGTAGTCCCGCATCCGCCACCGCAGATCCGCCCGAGTGAACCTGCCCGCCACCCGAGCGAACACCAACTCCAACTCGCCGGCCCAGCAAGCGGCTTCACTCATCCCCTCCATACCAGGACAACGACAACCACCAGCTCAGGACACGAACCGCTGCTGGAGTACTAAGCGAACCCGGCCGCGAGCGGGGGTGTCACAAAATCCAGCGGACGACGTTCCCCTCACTGTGAGGACGCCACCGACATGCCCGTCGGGCCGCAGGCCCGGACAGCCGTCTCCCGGGAGATGGGACGCCCAGCGGGAGACACCCCGCCTGCCTTCCCGCCGGGGGGACACCACCTGACGTGCGAAAACTGGTGTCCCCTTTCCTGTAACGATTCCGAAGGCCGATACGTCTACGGAATTGAGAGGACGTCACAGAGCAGCGGAGGAGGGGACGTCGAGTGACCGGATCGGGTGAAGTCGCGGCGCGGCCAAAGGCCAGTCCAACAGGTCCCGTTGTTCGCGTGCTTCACGCTGCAATGGGCCCGTTTTGCCTGAATGCCCGTCACTTCCCGTGTGGCGGGAGCCCGGAACTTAAACGCCCGCCACACGGGAAATCCGGCGACACACCCGCATCAAGGTTGCGTACATGAACGTCGGTGAGGAAAGATCACCAGCATGGCCAGGCCCTACGGAAGTCGAGACGCAGAAGAGCGGGAGTACGTCCCGCCTGTGCAGGACAAGAAGCGCCACGGACTCGTGCGCCTCTCCCCGATGGTTCCGGCCGACGTCCACGCAGCCGCGTACTCCAACGCCAAGGCTGCGGGGGTGTCGATGGGCAAGTACATCGCCGAACTCATCCGGCGCGACCAGCTCGACCAGAGCGGCCGTCCCGTGTGGGCCAGCGAAGCCTTCGGTGAGCCAGGCCAGGGAGAACTTCCCATGACCGGCTGATCGGAAAAACGCGGAGGGCGCCGAAAAGCCCCGGCCTATCCAACCGGGGCGGCGCCCATCCGACGTACAAACGGGACTCAGCATCACTCCCCAGCGAGCTGAATCCCGGTCTTACCTGCAAATCGCATTACGGTCGGCCTCCCAGCCGACCAGCACCCTGCAAGGGCGCCCATCCAGCGCCACGGCCCCAGAGCGACCCGGCTTCCAACCGAGTCCCTCGCACCGCAACAGAGGAGGTGAGTCAAGCCCCACAGACGCTTTCCACGGCGACTGTCGGGCGGGTTGTCCCAACAACAAGGAGCTAGAAGCGCACCCCTAGAGCGACCTGGTTGGCCGCGTTCGGAGCCCTCCGCCGTCTCGGCGCGAGGGGGCTTCGGCGTTCATATGGAGTTAGGAGCCCTCCCATCGTAGCGGACAGCTACGGTGCCGGACAGCTCATGCCCGCCCCCGGAGTGTCCGGGGAACCGGGCGTGCACAGCCCGTCATCTGCCCCGATTCACAACCCCCATACCGGCGTTCTGCCCCTGTTCGAGAGCGCGCAGGTCGACTTCCAGGCCCTGTTCCTGGAACTGTCCCCGCGCGCCTCCATCCGGGTGGACCGCCGCTCTGGCGATGGCGAATGGCTGCACTCCTACGTCGACCGGACCCTGCCGCAGACCGCCCCCCGGGGCCCGTACGCCGTCTACCTCGCCGACGAGGACGGCCGCTTCTGCAGGCTCTGCTTCGACCTTGACACCAAGCTCGGCGACGTCGGCCCCGACCTCGCCACCCTGCTGCGCGCCCTCGACGAGGCCGGGCTGACCTACGTGGTCGCCGCCTCCGGGTCCGCCGGCGGACGGCATGTGTGGGTCACCGGCCTCGGTATTGGTGGGCTCGCGTATTCAACTGTCGCCAGTTCTTGGGTGCAGCGAGGGCGATGTTGACGGTGTGTAGCGAAAGCAGCTCGGTGACCCCCATTGCCTTGCCCAGCCAGCGTGGGCGGTGCCGCCGAGTGTGCTCGGCGGCTTCCCCGCTTTGATGCTCAGTCGTGCGTCTTCGCAGGGGTGTTGAACGAGATCCAGACGTCAGGAGGCAGGTCGGGCCGACCTGGTGTCGGTCTGCGTTCCTCTGTCCATGCGTCGTCGGCGATCTCCGTGGCGACGCGACGCCAGAAGTGCACCGCGGCGATGTTGGCATCCTGAAACGCGACTTCCCACGAGCCTGGGTGTCTGGCCGCGATCTCCTGAACAGCGTGCAGCCCGATCCTTGTCCGCCGTGCGCCGCGCACCACGAAAAAGCTGTTCAGCACCCGTGTCGGTGCGGTCAGACTGCGGACGAACGCGAACCCAGCGGGGCTGTCACCGCTTGTGAGGAGGTATGGCGCCCAGTCGGGCTCAGAGAAGGCCATGTGGAGCCGGTCGCTGCGGAAGGTTCCGTCAGTGTTGGGCAGCAGACTGTCGAACTCCGACATGTCATGGCGGAACATCAGCCATAGCCGCTCCACTACGGGGCGGTCGGCGATGCCTGCGAGGCGAATGGATACGTCTGGCACGTGACTCCTTTGCAGAGGTGGCCAACCGGCGCGCGCCCCGCATGCCCGGGTCGGGTGATACCGAGGCTTGGGGCTGACGCCTGTTTGATGAGCGCTGGTCTCCGGATAAGCGGCGCCGGGGCCATGAAAAAAGCCTCCCTGGGCGGATGTTGTATCCGGGCCAGGAAGGCTCACTACTGACGGAGATCTTAGCAGGTCGGTGCACCAGCCTGCCTTCACGTTCCGCGGGCACAGGTCTGGGCGTGTGCATGGTCGTCCGTGTGATCGCCGGCGGCGTATCGGCTCCATGTCCCGCCGGTCTCTCTGATCAGGCGGCTGGTGGTTTTGTCGTGGTAGCCGAGGGCGTCCGCGGCGACAGGGGCGGGCAGTTCGAGGAGCTGCTGGCGGATGGCGGTGCCGCGGGCAGCGGCGGCCGGGACCCCGACCTCGTTCAGGAGCGCGGACAGATGATCCGGGCGGGACGGCTGGCCGGCTCGGCGGCCCGGGAAGAGCCAGCGGGACGCCGGGTTGGTGGCGGTGTTCATGTTGTCGCGGTTCGCGATGTGCTCCAGCAGCAAGTCAGCGACCGGTGCGGGAACGGGCGAGGCTGGATCCCCGAGCCTCAGCAGCACGGTCTCGCCGACGCGGATCACGTCGTCGACGCTGAGCCGGACGATGCGGCTCACGGGCTGCGCGTAGAGGAGCACGATGACTCCTGCGACACGCAGACGCATCGGAATCTCCGCGTCGGTCAGCAGTCGGCCGAGGGCATCGAGGCGCTCGTCCTCGCTCAGTGCGGCCCGCCGGGAGACCTTCATAGCGGGGATGGAAAGAGAGCGTCGGCAGTGGCGGCCCTGCACGGCCCAGTTGAGGAAGGCTCGCAGGCAGGTGCGGCCGTGTTCGGTGTTCTCGGCGTACCAGGCGTCGATGTCGATCTGGCCGCAGGACGCGAGGGTGCTGTTGCGCTCACCGAGCCATTGCAGGAAGGCGGTAGCGTACTTGATCTGCTCGGCGGCGAACCGTCGGACGCTGGGGGTGATGTGGCTTCGCTCGGCGCGGGCCCGCAGCCGAGGAAGGACGCGCCAGGTCGCGAAGAGTCTGATCGTCTTGACGTGCTCGGGATCGGCGATGTCGGCCAGGTGCCCGGGAAGCCAGCGCTGGAAGGAACAGAGATACTTGTCGACCGCGGGCAGGACTCCGCAGGTCATCAGGAGTTCTTCCAGATGAGCGGCGGCCCGCCAGGGCTGGAGCTCGTGGAAGGCGTCGTGGGTCAGCGGGACCTGGCCGAGGCCGAGCCGCCGCGGCAACTGTGAGGCGTTTCCCGGCTGGCCGCGGCGCATCTCCAGCCAGGCCAGCCCGCTCCTGGGTTTGTCCATCGCCACCAGCAGGTCGAACAGCGGGACCAGCGCGGGACGGATATGACTGGTGCCGTCGTCCAGGAGCGCGGTGAGGCGGTCGGTGAGCGTGCAGCGTTCACACAGTCGCCCGCCCAGGAGCTTGCCCTCGAATCCGCACCGTGAGCAGTCGAAGGTCTGGGAGAAGCCGGCGCAGGTAGTGCAGATCGGAGCCCCGTCACTGGGGCGGAGCCCGGGAAGGGCACGGTCCCGGCCGCATCCCGGGCAGATGCCCCTTGTCCGGACGGCGCGGTGCGAGCAGGTCCGGCAGACATACCCGTCCGGCCAGGTGCCGGCCTTGTGTCTGCGGCGGCCGCAGCGGCAGCACTCCGCCATGTACCAGCGTTCGTACTGGTCGTCGGTGGCGTGGGAACGGGTCATGCGTCGGGCAGGATGCGGGCGGCGCGGGGCCGCAGCTTTGCGACGTTCGCGGGCGGGGCGGGCAGGTCTCCGGTGGCGGTCTTGCGGACGCCGGCGTTTTCGGCGGTGGTGGCCACCAGGTCGGCCGGGGTGCAGGACAGGATGTCGCAGAGCGCGGCCATGACCTGCAACGACAGACGTTCCGGGGTGCCGGAGACCAGGCGGTGGACCTGGGAGGCGGACAGATCGATGCCCCGCTCGCGCAGCAGCGGCACCAGTTCGGTAGCCGTGAAGATCTGCTGCTGGGCCATGATCTCGCGCAGCCGCCACGTGTATCCCACCTTGCGTTTCATGCTTGCCTCCCGGTCTGGGTCTGGAGGGCCGCGGCGATGGTGGAGTCCAGGTGCCGCCGCAGGGTGCGGGTGCGAAAGTCCAAGGAGACGCAGGTGTAAAGAGAGGTGGTGCTGGCGTGCTCGTGGCCAACCTGCTCCTGGACGAAGCGCGGGTCCCAGCCGTCCTCGATGAGGTGGGTGACGTAGGACCTTCGGAAGGAGTGGAAGTCGAGTCCGTCGTCCAGGCCCAGGGCCTTGCGGTAGGCGATGAAGCGGGAGTTGAGCCGCTGGCAGCCGATCCGCATGCCCCGCTCGGAGGGCCAGGCCGCCGGGTTGTCGTCGGTGTCGAACAACGGGCGGACCTCGGTGAACCACTCGTCCAGGACGTCCGGGGTCCAGTCGAACACGGTCAGCACCCCGCGGCGCTTGGGCGGCGAGCCCTTCTTCGCCTTGCCGAACCGGACCTGGCACCGGCCGCACTCGCCGAACTCGCGTCCGTGCGGGTTGCGGCCGAAGTCGGCGGCGTCCAGCATCCGCGTCTCATTGCGCCGCAGTCCGTAGGCGTAGGCGGTCTTGAACAACGTCGCGTCGCGGAATGCGGGCAGCCAGCCCTTGCGGCTGAAGGCCCGGATGCGGGCGACCTCGTCGTCGCAGTGCGCGAAGAACGCGTGCAGCTCGGCCTTCGTGAACGCGCGCTTCTTCGCGTCCGCCTCGTTGTCCTGGACGTGCACCGCGGTGTTCCACTCGTGCACCACCTGCACCGGATGAGTGCCGAACCGCTTCTCGCAGGTCGCCGTCCACTCGTAGAGCGGATCGGTAATGAAGTGGCAGAAGGCCCGCACGGCCTCGGAGTACGAGCGGATCGTCGAGCGCTTCAGATCCCGCAGGGAGCGCAGGTCACCGAGCCACTCGTCGACCAGCGCCGGCGTCCACAGCCACGGGTAGGCGTTCACGTAGGCCGCAAACGCCTTCACCGTGTTCTCCCGGCCCTCCACCGTCGTCCGGGCCAGATTCCGCGCGAGCTGCTGGTTGGCGAACCCTGTCAGCATCGCCGCGAAGACCTGTTCCTCCGGCCGCAGCAGAGGTGCTCCGTCGACCATATGCAGCCCCGCCGCCCCCGGCACCGGCCCGCTGAACCCCACCATTCCGCCACCCTCCGTCACTCGCATCAGGTGCGAGAAAACCGCATCCGATGCGAGAGGGCGGCAAATCCGCAGGCCAGCCATCCATACGAGTGACACAGCTGGCAACCACGAGCTGAGCCCCGGTAGCGTCAGGTGCTGCTTCAGGACCACAATCACCCTGGTCACGGCGATAAATCCGGCATCCTGCCAGGTCGCATCACAGACCATCGCGAGTTCGCATCCGGTGCAATTGGCGGCGCTCGGAACATCGGTACAGCGGTTAACGCTAAGCCGGTGATCTTGGTCAGGCCGGAGTTCCGAGAGTGGTGACGCGGTTCTCGTACTCGCGGCGGGCCTTGCGCTGTGCCGGGACCGCCGGGGTGCCCTGAGCGGCGTCGAGGGGTTGGCAGCGGGCAAGGAGCTGGCGGTGGACGGCCGGGGTGGTGCTGACACGCAGGGTGTAGCTTTGGCCGCCCCGTACGGTGACGCCCTGGTCGAGCGCGGCGCGTTCGGCGGGCTCCAGCTCGGCGGCGCGCAGGAAGTCGGCGACCTTGCCCGGCATGTCGAGGGTGGCTGACAGCTCAGAGGCAGGGACGTTTTCCTGGCCGTCGGTGGTGTGCTCGGGCAGAAGGTCGGCGACGGCTGTGCGGATGGCGCCGCGGCTGACGCCACGCTCGCGGGCAAGGGCGGCGATCGAGCGGCCTTCCAGGTAGGCGATACGCACGTCGTCGGTCTTGTCGGCCGGCACAGCCGGGCGGCGTCCGCCCTTGCTGCCCTTGGCCTCGGCGGCCCGCAGCCCGTCGTACGTCAGATCCCGCTGGAGGTCGCGCTGGAGTTCGCCGGCGGCGGCGAGCGTTTGCACCATGAACTTCACGGTGGACAGCAGCTCGCCGGTGCGAGGGTGGCGAGCGGTGAGGTCCATCGTGGAGAACGCGCCGTCGTGGATGCGGAGGGCGAGGCGGTCGCGGTGGAGGACGTCGAGGACGTCGAGGATGTGCCCGGTGCCGCGCACCAGGCGGAACATCTCGGAGATGTGCACGGTGTCGCCCGGCCGCGCGTAGGTGAGCAGTTCGCGGAACTTCGGGCGCTGGAGCGGGTGCAGGCGGCTGGAGGTGCCGCCGTCCTCCTCAAAGACGACCGGGTCCTCGATGCCGGCCTCGTCCAGGACGAGGTTCTGCCGGGCGGTGGACTGCTGGTCGGTCGAGACCCGCTTGTAGACCAGGTTCGCCACTGAAGGGTCCCTTCCGTACGGAGGATCGGACCCTATCTGTCGTTAAACCCTGTCAGCAATCGCCATCGGATCTGATTGGATTTGGGCCGCCTCGAACCCCCTGATTGCGCGGGTTCATTGGACGCCCCGTCCGCCTGTCGTCAAACGATCGTTTCCCGACAGGCGCAAGCTGGCCGACAAACAGCCTGGGGGATCGAGGCGTTGCGGTGATGGCCTACGAGCCCCCGCTGACTTCGGAGCCGGGCCGATGAGTGGTCGCCGCCATGGAGTGCGGGTCCTCGCCGACCGGTCCCGGGTTACGCCTACCGGAGATACTGCCGCCTTCCACTACTCGGTGATACCATATAGCGGTACTCGGTATCACGCAGTACCGACAGGGCTGAGGAGCACCGGCGATGGACGACCTGACGGAGATGTTGAAAGGCACGCTCGAAGGGTGCGTGCTCGAAATCATCGGCAGCGAGGAAACCTACGGGTACGCCATCACCCGTCAATTGAACGAGCTCGGCTTCGCCGAAGTCATCGAGGGGACGGTGTACACCATCTTGCTGCGGCTGGAGAGGAACGGGCTCGTCCAGGTGACGAAACGACCCTCCGGGGTTGGTCCGCCGCGCAAGTTCTACGCGCTCAACGACGCCGGACGCGAGGAACTCGCGAAGTTCTGGGCGAAATGGCAGTACCTCTCATCACGCATCGACAGGCTCAAGAAGGGCGGGAGATGAACTTCTGGGAGAAGGTCACAGGCAGCGATCTCACCAGGGAATGGAAGGCGTTCGAGGCCCGGGCCGAGGCCCTGCCGGACGACTACCGGGCGGCGTGGGGGCAGATCATCGCCCACCTCTTCCCCTACGGGGACTTCAGCGGTCGCAACCTGATGCCGATCCTCGACTCCGCCCTGGGGCTGCTCGAAGTAGCAGCGGCGGACGGCCAGAGCGTCCACGAGGTGCTCGGCGAGGACATCCAAGGCTTCTGCACCGCGCTGGCCGGCGGAGCAGGGGCCCGGACCTATCGCGACCGGTGGCGCGAGCAGTTGAACAGGAACGTCGCGAGGAAATTGAGCCGGCTGGGAGGCTGACGTGAGCATCCAGGACATCATCGAAGGCAAGAAACAGTGGCGGGCGCACGTGGCTCGGGTCAAGGCACTCCCGCCGGACTACCAGATCGTCTACAAGGAGATGCAGAAGTACCTGTTCAAGGTCGGACCGATCAGCCTGCCTGACGGGCCCCTGCTCCCCGGGATCGTCGACTTCTTTGAAGAGGGCGTCGCCGCAGGCAAGGGAGTTGTGGAACTCATCGGCACCGACGTTGCAGCGTTCTGCGACGACCTGGTCAAGGACTCCCCTACCTACGCGGAGGTCTACCAGGCATCCATCAGCGCGGAAACCGGCACGGACGAGAAATGACGCCGCCGAGCAGCTCCCTCGCGCTCACTCCTCGCCCTCTTCGTCCTCGTCCAGCTCGGGCGTATCGGGGTCGCGCAGCGGACGCAGGGCGCCGGCGGCCGGAACGCTGGCAGTGAAGCTGTAACGGCCGAGCAGGTTCAGGTTGCGGTGCTTGAGCGGGGAGAGCCGGGCGATGTCCTCCTCGCGGATCTCGTGACCCTCATCCCGGAGCTGGGCGACGGCGGCGTCGATGTAGCGGGTGGTCCAGAGCACAATGGCATTGAGGACCAGGCCGAGCGCGCCTAGTACTCCAGTCTGGTTTCGCGATCTTGTCGCGGACCCGGCTGGGAACGGGTACGGCCACCGCGTGATCATCGGGGTTGTGTGGACTCCTGAAGATCGTGCGGTGGCCGCGGGCCATAGCGTAGACCCTGCCCGCTGGTGGGCGATGTTCGACCAGGTCATGGCCCGGATCGCGGGCCGCTTCGGACGAGTTGAGCCGCGGGCCGCGGCCCGTGCCTACCTGCTCGGGCTGCTGTCGAACGTCGAGCGCAAGAACTGCTGGCAGCTGGCCGAACAGGCCGGCCACAGCCGACCCGGGCCGATGCAGCGCCTGCTGCGCTACGCCCGCTGGGACGCCGATGCGGTCCGCGACGACCTGCGCGCGTACACCGCCGAACACCTTGGCGCCGACGGCGCCGTTCTCGTCGTCGACGAGACCGGCTTTCTGAAGAAGGGCCGGGCCTCGGCCGGTGTGCAGCGGCAGTACACCGGCACCGCGGGACGCATTGAAAACTCCCAGGTCGGCGTGTTCCTCGCCCTGGCCACCCGCCGTGGACGGGCCCTGATCGACCGTCGGCTCTACCTGCCCGAGCAGTCCTGGTGCTCCGATCCCGAACGCCGTCACGCGGCCGGGATCCCCAAGGACACCCAGTTCACGACCAAGCCCCGCCTGGCCGGGGAGATGATCGCCGCCGCGCTGGACGCCGGGATCACCGCGTCCTGGGTGACCGGCGACGAAGCCTACGGCCAGGACCCCCAGCTCCGCGCCGCCCTTGAGGCGCGCGGCACCGGCTACGTGCTGGCCGTCGCTTGCTCGATGCGGGTGAGAATCAACCACGGCCGCACCGCCGTCCGCGCGGACACCGTCGCCGGCCGCCTGCCCGCCACGGCCTGGCAGCGCCACAGCGCCAGAAACGGTGCGAAAAGCCCGCGGTACTACGACTGGGCCTGGATCCACATCGGCACCGACTGCCACCGTCACCTGCTCATCCGACGTAACCGGACTACCGGTGAACTCGCCTTCTCCCTGTGCTGGTCACCCACAAAGGTGGCCCTGTCCGAACTGGTCCGCGTCGCCGGCATCCGCTGGAGCGTCGAGGAGTGCTTCCAGGCCGCCAAGGGTCAGGTCGGACTCGGCCACTACCAGGTGAGGCACTGGACCTCCTGGCACCGGCACATCACGCTCGCCATGCTCGCTCTGGCCTTCCTGACCGCCCTCGCCGCCGGCGCAGCGCCGCCGAAGCGGACCGCCGATCCGCACCAGCTCGCCCGCAGCAGCGACCCCATTGCGTTGACCGTTCCGGAGATCCGCCGCCTCTTCGGCGCCCTCCTCAACCCACTGGCCGTGTCGGCGGCCAGGCTGCTGCACTGGTCCGCCTGGCGCAGACGCCACCAGGCAACAGCCCGACGCAGTCACTACCGACGACGATCCGCCGACGAATCCGCTGGGTAGATCACGAAACCGTACTGGAGTATTAGACCCACAGAATGCGAAGTAAAAAACCCTTAAAGCCGGGAGCAGGTTGTGTGAAATTGGTGATTTTCGTGAAGATTCTGTGTATAAAGTTTGAGGGCCTCGACATCGAAACGCCGTTGAGCAGCCCGATCCCCCGTATGGGTCGTTGCGGGACTGGATAATCGGCAACGATCAAGCAGTCGATGCGGCACTGTCACGTTATTGAGTGGTTTTCCAACAGCGCGTGAGGCATGCGGCGGGACCGGGCTTCGAACCGATGTTCAGGCCCCGGCGGCGCCGGTGGCCTGGCCCCAGATTGCAAAGCGGATGGTCGTCTCGGCTCGGTAGCCGGGAGCGGCCATCAGGTGGCGGTGGGGCCGGAAGTGCGGTGAGATGCCACTGAAGGCAGCCAGGAACCGTTGGGCCCCACCGGTACTGCGGAAGCCTTTCATCGCGCGTTCACGCTGCCTTGTCGGCTGATGACTGTTCTCTGCCCGGTTGTTCAGGCCCTTGTGCGAGGGGTGCTCAACGGAGGGCATGACCTCGCGGTGGGCCGCGCTGCAGGAGCGCAACTTGTTGGTGACGGCCACCCTGGGCCCGGTACGGTGCCGACCGGCCCGACCGCCAGCACGGCCAGCCCCAGCTGGCAGTTAAGACGTCGTCTCATTTGGGGTGCTGGGTAGTCTGCCGGTGTGGTGATGGTCGAGCGCATGGTGCCGGATGAATTGTGGGAGCTGTTCGAGCGGGTGGTCCCGCCTGCTCCATCGCGGCCGCAGGGCGGCGGTCGGCGGCGATACGGGGATCGCGAGGTGCTGGCCGCGATCATCTTCGTGGCCACGACGGGCTGTACCTGGCGGCAGTTGCCGCCGGTCTTCGGCCCCTCAGGGCCGACCGCGCACCGGCGCTTCACCGAGTGGAGTGCCGCCCGGGTCTGGGCGAAGCTGCACCGCCTCATCCTCGACGAGCTGGGCTCGCGCGGAGATCTGGACTGGTCGCGGTGTGCGATCGACTCGGTGAACATGCGGGCCCTGAAAGGGGGGACCTGACAGGTCCGAATCCTGTGGACCGGGGCAAGAAAGGCTCGAAGATCCACTTGATCACCGAGCGGACCGGTTTACCCCTCTCGATCGGGATCTCCGGCGCGAACCTGCACGACAGCCAGGCACTCGAGCCGCTCGTGCGCGGCATCCCGCCGATCCGCTCCCGCCGCGGCCCGCGCAGGCGACGGCCCGCCAAACTGCACGCGGACAAGGGATACGACTACGACCACCTGCGCCGCTGGCTACGCAAGCGGGGCATCCGGCACCGCATCGCCCGCAAGGGCATCGAGTCCTCCACCCGGCTGGGCCGGCACCGCTGGACGATCGAGCGCACGATGTCCTGGCTGGGCGGCTGCCGTCGCTTACACCGCCGCTACGAACGCAAGGCCGAGCACTTCCTGGCCTTCACCGCCATCGCCTGCAGCCTCATCTGCTACCGCAGACTCACCAAATGAGACGACGTCTAAGCACCCGCCCTAGCGTCTGGGAGAACTGCTTGTCCACCCCCACCGAGCTGCGCCCGCTCTTGGGCAGCACGGTCTCCTCCACCACCCAGGCTCGGGGCGTCAGCGTCGCGTCGACCACCTCGGTGATGCGCTCGCGCACCGGCTGCCAGTCCCAGGAACTCTGATTTACGAACTGCTGGAGACTCTGGTCGGCACGCCGCCCGAGCAGCCGCTCGGAGATCCGGCGCACCGACTTCCTACCGGGTACCTCGACCAGGCCGCGCACGTACACCTCACCCCAACGGCGCTGGTCGGCACGGGACATCGAAGTGAATAGGAAGGCACAGAACCGAGATAAGTCATCACTCGAAGTCAGCACCTGTCCAGGCTGCGCGGCCCGGATGGAAGCCGGATGGAAGCCGGATGGAAGCGATATTGAAGCTTCGTACACTGCCTACTGCCGGGCGGGTACGGCGTTCTGGTCCCGGTTCTTCTCCCCGCCCGCCGTCGTCCCCCTGCGCAGTCCGGGCGCCAGCAGCAGGGTCGTGGCCAGCGATGCCGCCGCCGTCACCACGATCCCGGTGGCCGGTGACGTCAGCTCGGCCACCGAACCGGCCACAGCCGCTCCGAGCCCTTGCATGGTGAGCATCCCTGAGCTGTGCAGGCCCAGAGCCTGCCCGCTCAGCTTATCGGGTGTCAGCGCCATCAGACGGTCTTGGAGCAGCAGCCCCGACGCGTACCCGAAGGTGGCGACCGTGACCAGCACCAGGGCGACCGGCAGGCCCGGATGCAGCGTGAACAGCAGGTAGGGGGCGGCGAGCAAGACGCAGAGCGGGACGGCCAGCCGGTCCCGCCACCGAGCGGACAGGGAGCGGCCCGCGACGACGTCGCCGGCCAGCATTCCGACAGCGCCGAGGGCGAAGAGCAGGCCGGCGTCGTCAGGCGAGTACGGGACGTAGAGCGACTCCACTCCCACGATCAGGCCGTTGGGCACCCACAGCGCGAGGTAAACGTACCGCCGGGGAAGCGAGGACCAGAGCCGTGCGTTGGTGCGCCAGGTCTCGGTGACCGACGTCCGCCCGGCGCCCCGCGGCGGCCGACTGCTGAGCCCCCAGCGCGCCACCACGGCGGCCAGCAAATACAGGGCCGCGGACAGGAGCAGCGTGCCACGCGCCGAGAGCACCGTCACCAGTGCGCCGCCGACCGCGAATCCGCAGATCTGGATGATCCCGAACGACATGTTGAGCATGGACCGCCCGATCAGGTAGCCGTCCCGGGCCAGGATCTCGTTGAGTAACCCGTACCGCACCCCGCCGCTGACCGACCCCGCGACGCCAAGCCCCAGCAGCACCACGAACATCGCCCAGACCGGCAGGCCGGGGATCGCCTGCAAGGCCGTACCCGCACCGAAAAGCAGACTGAGGCCGGTCATGGCTGCGCGCGGCGGCAGCCGGTCCGCCCCGGACAGCACGGTGGCCGCTCCCACCATGTGGGCGAGCGCGGGGGCGAACATGGCCAGGGAGGACAGGAGAGCCGAGCCGGTCCGTTCGTACACCATGATGCCAAGAGCCAGACCGCTCACCGTCTGGGCTGCCGTCTGTCCGGCCGCAGCGAGGAAGAGCGGGGTGAACTCCTTGGTAACGAAGAGCTCCCGATAAGTACGCACGGCACAGAGTCTCTCCGGCATCATCGACGAGTCGTTAGACTTTCGCGGGGAGGCGAAACGATGAGCTGGTGGCGGGTCGACACGGACACTCTCGCCGGAAGCCGGTTCGCCACCTCTCCCCTGGCTGAGGCGCTGGCTGCTCTGAAGACCCTGCACCGCGGCCACGCGGCCCACCTCGGCGAGCGCCAGTGGCTCGACACTCACCTCGCCAGCTACCGGGCCCGCCTGGCCGATGACCCGACCACGACCGCCTTGGTCGAGGCGGCGCTCAGACGCCGGTGGAACGCGACTTTCCTGACCCCCACACCTCTCGGCGGAAGCGATCCCGCTTTCGCCGAGGAGTTGGAGCAGATCCGCAGCGTTCCGCCCGCCACGGTCGTGGCTGACCTGGCGGAGTCGCTGAGCGGCTCGCTGCCGGCCCTCCTGCGCCGCGACGACCTGGCCCAGCGGGCCGCTGACCTGCTGGAGTGGGTGTGGGCGGAGACCATCCAGCCCTCCTGGCCCCGCCGCAGGCGGATCATCGAAGCCGATATCGTGGCCCGCACCGCCCGCGCCGCCCTGCACGGGTGGGCCACCGCGTTGAACGAGATGCGCCCGGGAATGCGCTGGCTCGGAGACGACCGTCTTCAGACCACCGTCTGCGACAGCCCGCCGTTGGAGCTCTCCAGAGTGCAGCTGATGTTCGTCCCAGTCACCTTGAACCAGACCTGGGTCTGTTGGGACGTCCCCGCGGCCGGCGGTCGCAACGCGTATCCCATCAGGCGGTACGCGGTCGTCTATCCCTGTTCGGGAGTCCTGGCCGACGACGAGCGCCGTGCGGCTCCGAAGGCCCTGGCCGCGCTGCTCGGCCCTGCTCGGGCCGAACTGCTCACCCTGCTCGACGCGCCGAAGACCACCACCCAGTTGGTGGCTCTCACCGGCCTACCTCTGGGGTCGGTGGGGCGGCATCTGCGGATCCTGCGCGAGGCCAACCTGACCCAGCGGCGGCGCGCGGGCCGCTCGGTTCTCTACTTCCGCACCGGGGCGGCCCAGGTCCTCATGGCGGCACAGTTCTCGGGGGTCGGCGGTCTCTGACGGAGAGGATTCTCCCTACTGCATCTCGCGGCCGGACCCGTCGGCTCACCCTGTCCGAGCGGCGGCCGCTGTCCCGGTACCCGAAGACGAGGACGACGGTGTGGTGCGGCTGCTGGACGACGATGAACTAGTACTCCAGTGAGAGTTCTCCGTATGTCCTGGTCAGTGGCCTGGTGGCGGTGAGGGTATCCGGGTTGTTGCGGTGCCGGGGGCGGTTTCGCGGGCAGGTCGCACGAGGGTGTGGCCGCGCTGTTTGTAATGGCAGCGGCGTGCTTGTGTCTGGTGTTGTCGGCGCCAGTGGGACCCGGTCAGTGTGTGGCTGCGTGCAGGATGGTGGCGGGGTCCAGTTGCCAGCAGACGGCGGATCTCGGCTGGCGTAAGGTCCACGAGGTCGGGCGTGTCATGGGTCCCGCCCCCCTTTTACGTTCCTGAGCAGCCAGGACAGCCAGGAAGGCGTGGGCGAGCATGGCCAGGGTGATGTGCCGGTACCAGCCCACGAAGCGCCGCACTTCGTACTGGTCCAGGCCGCACTCGTTCTTCGCGCTCTGGAACGACTCCTCGATCTTCCAGCGGCATCCGGCGATGCGGACGAGGTCGGCGATGGTGGCATCCAGGGGTGCGCAGGCGAGGTAGTAGGCGACTTCGTCGGGTCTGGCGATGCTGCGGCGGGCGAGCATCCGACGTTGGCGGGTGGGTTCATCGCCGTCAAACTCCCATACCGCCGGCAGACGGGCGGCGGCCCAGTCGTAGAGGCGCTCGCCCTTGGCACCCGGTCCGGCGGACAGACACCGCCATGCCTCGGGCGGGGCCTGGGTGAGGAGGTGGTCGATGCGTGGGCCGTGGACCTGCTGGGATTTACTGATCGTTTCAGAATGAGTTGGGCTGTGGTCTTGTGCTTGGCGATCTTGATCGGCAGAGTGTCCGGGGTGCGTGCTGATCTTGTGCCTGACGACCTGTGGGAGCGGGTGGCTCCGTTGTTGCCGCCCGTTCCCGAGCGGCGCCACCGACACCCCGGACGGCTGCGTGTTCCGGACCGGGCCGCACTCGCCGGTGTCATGTACGTACTGCGGACCGGTGTCGCCTGGCGCGATGTCCCTGCGGAGACCGTGGGCTGCTCCGGAGTGACGGCCTGGCGTCGGCTGCGGGAGTGGACCGAGGCCGGCGTCTGGCCCCGCCTGCACGCCGCCCTGCTCGATGAACTGCGCCGAGCCGGCCTGCTGGACCTCGACGACTGTGCCGTGGATGGCTCGCACGTGCGGGCGCTGAAAGGGGGGACCATGTCGGCCCCTCACCCGTCGACCGCGCCCGCCCCGGCCCCAAGCACCACCTGATCGTCGATCGTCACGGAACCCCTCTCGCCGTGACGCTCACCGGCGGCAACCGGCACGATGTCACCCAACTCCTGCCTGTGCTGGACGCGGTCCCGCCGATCCGGGGTCTGCGAGGACGACCTCGCCGCAAGCCACGGCGGGTGTATGCCGACCGCGGCTACGACTTCGACACGTACCGCCGCCTGCTGTGCAAGCGTGGCATCCAACCCATGATCGCGCGACGCGGCATCGCCCACGGTTCCGGACTGGGCAAGGTCCGCTGGGTGGCCGAGCGCGCCTTCGCCTGGCTGCATCAGTCCAAGCGGCTCCGCATCCGCTACGAGCGACGCGCGGATCTCCATCAGGGCCCGCTCGAACTGGCCTGCAGCCTCATATGCATCCGCCGCCTACGAACTTCATTCTGAAACGATCAGTAAAGGAACAGCCCGCCCTGCTCATCGACCAAGCGCCCGTAGCGGCGCTGCGGGCCGTGAGCGAACTGGAGTGGCTTGCCGGTGGTGTTGGCCACCAGGCCGCTTACGCCGCTGAAGGCGATGGCCTTTCAGCCGAGTCGGCCGGCAAGGGCCTCGACATCAACGCCGCCGCGCAGTCTCGCCTCACGGCCTGCCAACTGCGCCGATGAACAGCGGGCAGAGCCCTTCCACAGCCACCCGGCACTGGGGCGACATGGTGCTTCCTTTTCCGGTCAGTGCTTGCTGTCGGCGAGCTACTACTGCGCTTCACGCAGCCATCACCGTTCCGCCGTACGGTGATCACATTTTCGGTATGCTCCGGGACGCTCCATTCGCACCACCGAGGGGGGAATCCTCATGCAGATCCGCCACACCCTGAATGCCGCCGCAGCCACTGCGGCCGTCGCCACGCTCGGCCTGGCCGCGGCTGTTCCGGCCCAGGCCACCGAGTACTCCTCAGCGCTGAAGATCAAGGGCGTGCAGTACGACGCACCGGGCACCGACTCCAACAAGTGCTCCGGCGGGAACACCAGGAACGAGTACCTGACCATCAAGAACTACTCGAAGACCGTGAAGGTCAACCTCAAGGGTTACGTCGTCAAGGACGCCACCGGCAACAAGTTCACCTTCCAGAACAGCCACACCCTCGAGCCCGGCGACTACGTGCACCTGCGCGGCGGCAAGGGCACCGACTCCGACGCCAAGAACGTCGTCTACCGCCAGAACTGCAACTTCATCTGGAACAACGACAAGGACACCATCTACTTCTACAAGCCCTCCGGCGCCCGCGCCGACGTCCACTCGTACACCAAGAAGACCAACGACAAGGACGGCAACGGCTACATCACCTACCACGGCTGACCTCCAGCCGAAGAGCCCGCCGGAACAGCCCCCGAACCGTTCCCAGCGGCGCCCCACCCCCGTCCCGCCCCAGCGGGGCGGGGACAGGCCGCAGGCCACCCGGGGACCAGGCCTGACCACCGGTCACCAACGGCCGCAAAAGGCGCCAGGACCGCCTCCGCAACAGCAGGGCCCAGGCGCCGAACAACAAAAGCCCCGTCCCTGCAGCAGGAACGGGGCTTGTCGTATCGAGCGCCGGGCAGGCCTTGCACCTGCATCTCCCCGCAGGAAGCGGGACATCTTTCCTTAGACGACCAACGCACAGACAGCAGCCGCCGGAGCGGACCACCCATCTTCATGATCGATTCTAGCGCAGACACGCCGGCCCCGCACATCGAGGACGTCCCCGCATCGCTTCCCCTCCCTGGGGACACCAGCGGCAACCATGGGCCGCCCGCACGCCCGTGACCTGCCCCGCGCAGCCCGGCACCGAAGCGACGTCCCCGCCACCATGCGGGACGCTTCACCCGCCCCGAAAGGCCCTGCTCCTCCGCACGGCTGACTTCCCCGGCGAAGGCCTCGACGGCTTCGTTCACTTCAAGCAGCAGCGTTTGTCCATCGGTTTGGGTGGCAGTGGCCGGTTGGCGGGGCCATGGATGTTCACGAGAAATGACGTCAGTTCCCGTCCTTGAGCCCGCAGGGCGAATCAGTGCGGGCTGCGGCTCGTTGGAGGGGATGTGGGAGAAGAAGGACGTGCCCGGGCAGGTGGGGTGATCGGTCCGCGAGTCTTGATCGCTACCGAGCCTGCTGATTAGCTGGCCAGCATGACTGAGTTAGGACCCGTCGTCTGGCCACCTGCCCCGATCAAGACCGAGAGGCTCGTGCTCCGTGAGCCCGAGGCCCGCGACCGTGCGGCGGTCATCGAGTTGTTCACCTCGCCCGAGGTGGGCACCTATATCGGCGGCCCCCGACAGCGCGACGAGTTCGAGCGTGCGGTGCCCGAGACACCCAAGCGGCGCCCTGGCCTCTTCGTGGTCGATCTCGACGGGGCGATGATCGGGATCGTCACGCTTGAGCGGCGCGACCCGGAGCATCCGGTTCACGTCCGCCCCGGGGCCTCGGAGGTCGAGCTCGGCTACATGTTCCTGCCGCAGGCGTGGGGACACGGGTATGCCACGGAGGCGTGCGCGGCGGCACTCGACTGGTGCGCCGAAGCGCTGCCCGGCGAGCCGGTGGTGCTCACAACCCAGACCGCCAACGAACGCTCGATGCGCCTCGCGGCGAAGCTGGGGTTCACCGAGGTGCAACGGTATGAGGATTGGGGCGCCGAGCAGTGGTTCGGCATGTGGTCCCCGGTCGCGTTGTCCGACTGAGGTCGTGCTCGGCAGTGTCCGCACTCATCGCGATGAAGCCGGGTGAGCGCGAGGAGATCAAGCGGGGTTCAAAGATGGGGTGGGACGGCGCGCCGCCCGTGAGGGCGGCGGGCCGTCGAGGTGGGGCCTGCAGGTGTCAGCCGGCCTTGGCGGGTTCCTCCACCCGGGCCCGGGTGGAGGCGAGCCGGTAGGAGTCGGTGCCGGTCTCGATGATCGTGCCGTTGAAGGTCAGGCGGTCGACGATGGCCGCGCAGAGCCGGGGGTCGGTGAAGGTCTTCGTCCAACCGCCGAACGACTCGTTGGAGGCGATGGCGACGCTGTTCTTCTCCTCGCGCTCGGTCAGAACCTGGAACAGCAACTCGGCGCCATGCCGGTCCAGTTCCATGTATCCCAACTCGTCGATGCACAAAAGATCGACGCGGCCGTAGCGGGCGATGGTCTTTGTGAGCTGCTTCTCGTCGGCGGCCTCGACCAGCTCGTTCACCAGTTTCGTGGCCAGCGTGTATCGGACCCGGTAGCCCTTCATGGCGGCCTCGGTGCCCAGGGCGATCAGCATGTGCGACTTGCCGGTGCCGGAGTCTCCGATCAGGCAGAGCGGCTGCCCCTTCTTGATCCACTCGCAGCTGGCGAGTGTGTTGATGGTGGCCGCGTCGATGTTGGGGTTGGCATCGAAGTCGAAGGTCCGCAGCGACTTCTCCCTCGGGAAGCCCGCTGCCTTGATCCGCTGTTCCGAACGGCGGCGAGCCCGGTCGTCGCACTCGGCCATCAGCAGCTCGGCGAGGAAGCCGCGATAGGTCAGCTGGTCCTTCACCGCTCGGTCGGCGATGTCGGCGAACTCTTTGCGGATCGACGGCAGCCGCAGCAGACGGCAGGCGGTGTCGATGGCGGTGGTGGCGGCCTGCTCGGTCAATCCTCGCTGGCGGGGCAGGGTCACTGGGCTTCTTCCTCTCGGTGGGCGCCGCCGTCGGCGCGACGGCGGCGGAGCAGCTGGTCATAGGGGGTCACCGAGGGCAGCGGCCTGGTGTCCGGCGGAAGGTGGGACAGCTTCCACTCGTGCAGAAACGTCACCGTCCCCGACGGCTGTCCCGCTCCGGTGCCCGACGGGCCAAGGGCAGCAGGTTCGTCCTCGGCCTGGGCGGCCTTGCGGGCCTCCAACGCGACCGCGTCCGCGGTCAGAGCCCCGGCCCGCAAGGCGGTGGCCAGCCCGGCGACCAAGTGCTCGTGGGGGATGTGCCGGGCCAGCAGCAGCACCTCGATCAGGGCCCGGGTGCCGTCCCGCTCGCCGTGGACCTTCTGGGCCTGGGTCCACCATGCGTCGTGGACCGGGGTGAACCTGCCTGCGGAGCGGGCCTGTTCGAGAGCGGTGGCGCCGGGGAAAGCACCCGGCTTGCGGATCAGGGCTTCCAGGTAGTGGTCCAGATCCAGGCGGCAGCCGCCCTTGGCGATCAGCCGCTCATGCCGGGCCACTTCCACGTTCTGGTCGTAAACCACCAGGTGAGAGGCGTGCAGAACGACACGGACGCGTTTGCCGATCAGGCGGACCGGCACCGAATAGCGGTTGGTGCGGACGGCGATCTAGCTGTAGCGGTCGACCCTAGGGGTGAACACCCGCCCGGTCTCGAACGGCTCCTCCGGCAGTGGCATCAGCAGCGGCTGTTCGACGGCGAAGTACTCGTCGATAGTCCGTGGCCGGGAGCCGATCCGGCGTCGGCCGTCGTGCAGGTCCCACTGCTCGACCATCTCGTTCAGCTCCGCCAGCGAGAAAACCTCCGGCACCGGGGTGAAGTGGTTGCGGCGGAAGTAGCCGATCTGCCCCTCGACCCCGCCCTTCTCGTGGGCGCCGTCGATGCCCGGGCGGCAGTAGAAGCTCTCGATGCCGAAGTGCGATCTGAACGCGATCCACCGGTCGGTCTCCACCCTCGCCCGGCTCAGTCCCAGCACCTGGGCGACGGCGGCCTTGAAATTGTCATAGCGGACCCGCCCCCGCGGGACCCCGCCCAGCACCCGCAGCGCGTGCACGTGGCCCTCGAAGAAAGCTTCCTGGCCGGCGGAGGCGAACACGCTTCTCTGCACTAACGGCACGAGCCGACGGCGCTCGTTTCTATGCGGTGGATGTGGTCGTAGGTCGATGAACCTCAAGGACAACCGCCGCACCTGCCACGGATCGGTCCTCGTGCATAGTGATCACTTGGCCGGGCTGAAGGTGCTGCCACTGCGAGGGGTCAAGAGGAGCAAGTCGTACCGAGGCTTGCCCACCGGGCTCCAGCAAGGGCGTCAACTCCGCCCAGAGTTGGGCGATGTTGAGGGCAGGTTCGCCGGTCGGGGTTCGGTTTCCGATGTTCCACATCGGTCGCAGGACGCCAGCACCGGAGATGGGCGTTTGCCGTTTTGCTTCGGTGGCCGGGCGGAGGGTGAGATCGGCTCGGATGATGCCGTTGCGAGTCTCGTAGCAGCGCCAATGGCACCAGGCCGCACTCTTGTCCAGTCGCATCTGTTTGGCTGCGGCGGCCAGGGTTTGCCAGAAGCTGAGTGGCAGCGGTTGGACGTCACCGAGTTCTTCCAGCAGCCCGAGGGCCACTTCCCACTCGTCCCGAGTGAGGTACTCCCAGACATCATTCACCGTGATGTCGTTCTCGGTGGCGGTCTCCTCAGGAACCAGTAGGGAAGCGGCTTCCAGCAGCTTAGGGACGTCCATGCCCTGATTCTGGACCACGGTCTCCTGCCGACGGCAGGAGCTGCCCGATGACCCCATCGAGCAGTCGCGACGTTCGGCGCGGTGTATCAGACTTCGATACGAAGCCAGGAGTCGCCGGCGCGAAGCCAAAGAAAGCCATCACGTCCTTGACCGCAGCGCATGACAACCCGCCCGGGCACTCGTATCTTGCGCCGCTCGGTCACGTTCCAACTTTCGCCGAACAGCTCAGCTCGGACCACTTCGGTTGCCCGCTGGTTGTGGACGCGCTTGGTCAGGACTGCTCGATGGCCGCGTACGGCGAATCCGTCCGGATCCCGTACCGGGCTGGGCCAGCTGGTCACCTCACCCGTGGAGGGGGTGATCCGCGTCAGGAACGTGTCGCCGCGCTGGCTGCCGGAGTACCAGATCAGCCATACCCGATCGCCCTCAGTGGCGGCGGTGCAGCCCTCCAACGGCGCGTCAGGAAGGCGACCTTCTGGGGTCCAGGTTGCTTCCCCTTCGGCACTCCAGCCGGCAAGCCCGGCTGCCGACTGCGGATGCCCTCCGTAGATGCCTTCATCCCCGTAGGCCGTCCAGATCGATCCGCCGTGATCGGTCACCAACGCAGGGATGTCGTCGCCGATGCAGAAGGTGTCCTCCTGCTCGCCGATCTTCAGGGAGAGCACCACGGCGTTCGGCTTCCACGAGCCCGTGTCCTCCTTGCGTGTACGACCGCTTGCTACGAGGAGTCGGGAGTCCGGGAGGAGGGCGATGTGGCTGGGCCGGAACTGTACGTCCTTGATCAGCCGGCGTTGAACTGATCCGTCAGCCTGGCGAATCACCAGCACCCCGTCGAACGGGACCGTCGGGCCCCATCCCACCCAGCCCTTGATGTAGCGGCTTCGGCGTAGGTACTTCCGATGGACGAGCAGAACAGCAAGTTCTCCTGTCGGGCCAACGGTCCACCACAGAGGGCGTTGCCCTGCCCAGAGATTCGTAGTAGGCGGCCTCCAGACCCTCTGTATCTCAACGACCGCCGACACCGAATCTCCTCGTTTATGACCGCAGCACCCGAACGTATGCGCTGATGAGAGGAGTGTATCGATGCCAGAACCGAGGGCCGGGACACCAAAATCTCAGAGGAACACCCGGGCTGGAGCCTGGTGGAGGTATTGATCAGAAACTCATGGGGTTCTCGTCCAGGACGTAGCGGACGTGCGGGCCGCCGAAGTAGCCGCGGACGATGTGCGGCTGACGCTGGCGTCGGCGGAAGAAGCGGCGGGTCTCGGCGGTGAGTTCGGCCTGATCACGGGCTCGGTGCTGCCGGGGCAGGCTGTGCTTGAGGTCGGCGTTTACCAGTTCGTCGGGGTTCAGCTCTGGTGAGTACGGCGGCAGGAAGTGCAGTTCGACGTCGTCGGGGTGGGCGGCGAGCCAGTCGCGGACCTCCTTGGAGCGGTGGGCGCGGTGCCCGTCGACCACGAGGTGGACCTTGTGGTCGAAGTGGCCGGCGAGCCGGTCCAGGAAGCGGCACATCACCTCGGCGGTGAAGTGCTCGGTGAAGACCATGAAGTGCATCCGGCCCTTGGTGCTGATCGCCGACATCGCGTTGACCGAGAACCGGTTCCCGCTCCGCCGCACCACGGGCGTCTTCCCCTTCTCTCCCCAGGTGCGGCCGGTGACCTGGTCGGATCGGATGCCGACCTGGTCGGCGAGGAGGATCTCACCGCCTTCGGCCTTCGCCTTCGCTCGGATCTGCGGCCAGGTCTCCTAATGCCAGCGCGCCACGGCCTGCGGGTCCTGCTCGACGGCCCGTTTGTCCGGACGCTGGAAGGACAGCCCCCAACGCCTGAGGTACTTGCCCACCCCCACCTCGGTCAGCCGCACCCGGTACAGCTTCACGATCAGCTCGCCCACCAGCCGCCGCGTCCACAGCTGTCCACTCAGTCCCACGTCACAGGGCCGGTGATCGAAGACCGCCTGCCGCACCGCGTCCTGCCCGGCCTCCCCGAGCACCTGGTGGACCCCGACCGGCTTGCCCCGCGGCCGCATGACCAGCGCCCCACGGCCACCGGCCTGCCACTTCGCCCACCACCCGTCGACCGCCTTCAGCGACACCCCGAAGACCGCCGCCACGTCCTCACGGTCCCGCCCCGCCACCAACACGGCCACCGCCCGCAACCGCAGGGCCTCCTGCGCCGACGGCGACAGATGCCGCGCGACCCCCACCAGATCGCTCACACCCCACCAACAACCCAGAACCCAAACCGTTTCGCATCAATAAGACCCAAATTCGGCTGGAAAACTTGACCTGCTATTCGCCCAGCAGAGATCAACTACTTTCTAACTCAATGAGGCGAACGAAGATCAAGACTGCTTGAAGATTTCAGGCCACCCATCCGAATGTCCGTTTTTCTCGGTTCGGATGCATGGAATCGATCGCAGGCGTCTGACTGTGGGCAGCGCGCGGGCACCGATGGCGAGTCGGGGGCCATCGGTGCCTACGTGCGCGAAGAACTGTCAGAAAACCGGATCAGGAAGGGGCATCGGGCAGTGCGCGGCCGTCCCGGGGCGGGCCGAGACGGTGCAAGATGCGGTCGCCCTCGAGGCATTCCAGGGCTTTGGTCATCGTGCGTACATGGATCTCTTTTTCGTGTCGCTCGAACATGAGGGAAAGAGCGTCACGCAGTGCCCGTGTCTCGGAGACAAGCGCCTGTGCTGCCCTGAGCGCCGTGTACGTGCCCGTGGTCTGGCTGGGGTTGACGCTGCTCAGACGTTTCAGCACGGCCACATATGCATCCACTACCTGGCTCTCCGCCTCGGTGAGGGCCGGGACCCGGGGACCTTCTGGGAACATCACGGACTGACCACCCGCCTTGCGTTCGTCGGCTGTCGAATTCAGGCGCCCAAATGGCTGGAGCGGGGTGTGACGACCTGGTCCACGAGCCCGTACTCGAGGGCCTGCTCGGCAGTGAGGATCTTGTCCCGTTCAATGTCCTCGCGGATCTTCTCCAGCGGCGTGGAGGAGTGCTTGGCAAGCATCTCCTCCATCTGGGCCCGGATGCGCAGGATCTCGTTCGCCTGGATCTCCAGGTCGGAAACCTGGCCGCGACCCGTTTCGGCGTACGGCTGATGAATCAGAACCCGCGCACTGGGCAGGGCCATGCGTTTTCCGGGAGTGCCGGCCGCCAGAAGCACGGCCGCACCGGAAGCGGCCTGCCCAAGACACACCGTCTGAATGTCGGGCTTCACGTACTGCATGGTGTCGTAAATGGCCGTCAATGCGGTGAAGGAACCGCCAGGACTGTTAATGTAGATGGAGATGTCCCGGTCCGGATCCATCGACTCCAGGCACACCAACTGGGCCATGATGTCGTTGGCAGACGCGTCATCGAGTTGTACGCCCAAGAAAATGATGCGCTCTTCGAAAAGCTTGGCGTAGGGGTCGTATTCACGGACTCCCTGTGCGGTGCGCTCGACGAAACGCGGAACCACGTAACGCCCCTCGGCATGGGGCAGTTGGACGGCAGAGCGGGTAGCCGGGCGGAGATTCACGTTGTTCCTCCTGATGGGCCTCACGAGAGGCCTGGTAATCAATGTGGTGAAGGGCCTTGCGGTACGACGCATGGCCTTATGACGAGAAGTGCTTGGCGGACGATCGTCGGGAAAAGTGATCTGCTGGATCCTGCGGCGACGCCGTCCACTCATCGACCGCGCGGTCAATGATGCGAGCGACCTCGGCGAGCCGGCCGTCGTCCATCAGCGTGTAATGCGTCCCTGGCGCCCAAACGACGGGTATGGAACGGCCCACGAGCGCGGACCAGCCGAGACAGTCGGGCCCCGCGTTCCACCCGGTCTCGTCCCGCGCCCGGACCATCAGCAGCGGCGCGGCACACGGACGGGCCTGCCAGCCGTCGTCGAAGATCCCTTGGTGCCAGGCGTAGACATCCCAGAAGGGGCGCAGGTCCGCACCAGTCAGACCGGGGGTGTCGCTCGCCGCGGCGATCAACTCCGCCGCATGATCGAGCAGTCCGTCGACCGCACGGGCATCAGTTCCGGACAGGTCTATCCCGAAGAGCCCGCCGATCTCCGTCGCGCGATCGGTCGTCCGGCCTCCCAGAACCTCATGAGTCGCGCTGTCCAGGAGGATCACGCCG
This sequence comes from Streptomyces sp. TG1A-8, assembly GCF_030499535.1. Classification (NCBI taxonomy): domain Bacteria; kingdom Bacillati; phylum Actinomycetota; class Actinomycetes; order Kitasatosporales; family Streptomycetaceae; genus Streptomyces; species Streptomyces sp. TG1A-8. The sequence continues at coordinate 382,329 of NZ_JASTLB010000004.1, read as the reverse complement.
GCAGGCGCTCGCCCCTGCTCCTCGCCAAGGCGCGCCATCTCCGCAGCGACCGGTCCGCTGAAGGACCACCCGACGAAGATCGGGGTCGATTGGGAGTCAGCGGCCAGGAACTCCGCGAAGTAGGTCTCTGCGATCCCTTCGATAGAGCGGGGGCGGTCGGGGTCGATGCCCGGTGCCTGGAAAGCGTAGACGGAGCAGTCCGAACCGAGGTGTGGCTGCAAGGCGCGGAACGACGCGGCCGACCCACTTGCCGGATGGATGAAAACCAGCGCGTGCCGCCCACTCGACTTCCTCAGACAGACCAGGTTCCGCCGCACCTCGAACAACTTCCTCTCGGTCGGTCGCGAGCTCAGCTGCTCGACGGGTGTCAGGTGACCCCTGACGGAGCACTCGAGCTAACTGTACAGGACGTACAGAATGTAGGATGTGCACATGGCCCATGAGATTCCTGTGACGCAAGCCCGCTCTGAGCTGGCGGAGCTCATCAACCGTGTGGTTTACGGAGGTGAACATGTCGTTCTTACTCGCCACGGAAAGCCGCTCGTCGCCCTCGTATCGGCCGCCGACCTGGAGCGAATCCAGGCACCTGCGCCGGAGCCTGAGCAGGCAATTGGTACGGTGTCCGTCGTGATGGACGCGCTGCCTCACCACCGCAGCGAGCCGAGCAGGTTCGGCCTCGTCGCCGAGCACGGGAGCCCACACGAGGCTTACCCACCCCAGTGAAGGGGACTGCCCAGGAACGGGTGTCAGGTCGCGTCTGAGGTGACCCCTGGGGTGTGGATACTCTGACAATGGATCTTGGTGGTCCGAGGAAGGGTGTCCTGTGGGACGTGGGTCTCCGTATCCGGAGGAGTTCAGGAACGACGCGGTGGCGCTGTATCGCGCGGCCGCGGGTCGGCGCACGTATGCGGCGGTGGCGGCGGATGTCGGGGTGACCGGCGAGACGCTGCGGTCCTGGGTGCGCCAGGCCGACGAGCAGGCGGGCCGGGTCCGCGGCGGCGAGGCGATGCCCGAGGAGCGGGACGAGGAGCTGGCCCGACTTCGGGCCGAGCTCGGCAGGCTGCGCAAGGCTGAGGCCGAGTGGCAGTTGGAGCGGGAGATCCTGCGGCGGGCGGCCCAGTATTTCGCCCGGAAGATGAAGGCATGACCGGCCGCTGGGACTTCATCTCCGCCAACTGCGCCGACTTCGGCGTGCAGCGGATGTGCCGGGTCCTCGGGGTCTCGCGCTCGGGCTACTACCGGTGGACGGCCGGCGCGGCCGCCCGCGCCGAGCGCCGCGGACGACGACGCCCTGGTCGCGGAGATCCGCCAGATCCACGCCGAGCACCGCGGCACCTACGGAGTGCGGCGCGTGCACGCCGAGCTGCGGGGCTTCGGGCACACGGTCAACCGCAAGCGGATCGAGCGGCTGATGCGCCGGGAAGGAATCGAGGGCCGACACCTGCGCCGGCGCAAGCGCACCACGATCCCCGACCGACTCGCCCCGCCCGCGCCGGACCTGGTCCGACGCGACTTCACCGCCGGCCGCTTGGACGAGAAGTGGTGCGGCGACATCACCTACGTGCAGGTCGGCGGCACGTGGCTCTACCTGGCCTGTGTCCTGGACATCTGCTCGCGCCGGCTGCTGGGCTGGTCGATGGCCACGCACATGCGAACCGAGCTGGTCGTCGGCGCCCTGAAGATGGCGGTGGCGACCCGCGACGGCCGCGTGGACGGAGTGATCTTCCACGCAGACAGGGGCTCGCAGTACACCTGAGCGGCGTTCACCCAGGTCACCGGTCATTTCGGCATCCGTCGGAGCATGGAGCGTGTCGGGTCGAGTTACGACAACGCCCTCGCCGAGAGTTTCTGGCAAGGGCTGAAGAGAGAGGCACTGCAAGGGGCGCTCGCGACGGTGCGGCAAGCCAGGCTGGAAATCTTCCAGTGGCTGACCTACTACAACGCCCGCAGGCGCCACAGCAGCCTCGGCTACCTCTCGCCCGTTGAGTTCGAACAGCAGCACCGGGCAGAGCATAGACTCACGCTCGCGGCATGAACCCCCGTGTCCACACTCCGGGGGACGCCTCAACAGCCCGAAGACCCCCATACCCGTGGCCATCGAAACCAGCCGCGGCCTGCTCGTGGCTTCCCTGCGCACCGGTGATCGCAAGGTATTCGCGATCAACCCGCTCGCCGCCTCCCGCTACCGCGACCGGCACGGCGTCAGCCGTAAGAAGTCCGACCCCGGCGACGCCCTGGTCCTGGCGAACATCCTGCGCACCGACATGCACGCCCACCGGCCGCTGCCCGCCGACAGCGAACTCACCCAGGCCATCACCGTGCTGGCCCGAGCCCAGCAGGACGCCGTGTGGAGCCGCCAGCAGGTCGCCAACCAGGTCCGCTCGCTGCTGCGCGAGTACTACCCCGCCGCCCTGCACGCCTTCCAGGGCAAGGAGGGCGGCCTGACCGGGGCAGACGCCCGGGTGGTCCTTGCCCTCGCCCCGACCCCGGCGAAGGCCGCGAAACTCACCCTTGCCCAGCTGCGCGCCGCTCTCAAGCGCAGCGGCCGCACCCGTGGCTTCGACACCGAGACCGCGCGCCTGCGGGAGATCTTCCGCTCCGAGTACGCCCGGCATCGCCCGGCCGTCGAGGACGCGTTCGGCCAGCAGCTGCTGGCTCTGCTCAAGCAGCTGGATGCCGCCTGCCAGGCCGCGGACGACCTCACCACGGCCGCCGAAGCCGCGTTCAAGGAGCACGCCGACAGCGAGATCCTGCTCAGCTTCCCCAGCCTCGGCCCCCTGCTCGGAGCCCGGCTGCTCGCCGAGATCGGCGACCACCGGACACGGTTCGCCGACGCCAGAGCCCTGAAGTCGTACGCCGGCTCGGCTCCGATCACCCGGGCCTCCGGCAAGAAGCACTTCGTCGGCCGGCGCTTCGTCAAGAACAACCGGCTCATGCACGCCGGCTTCCTTTGGGCCTTCTCAGCCCTCCAGGCATCCCCCGGGGCCAACACCCACTACCGGCGCCGACGCGAGCACGGAGACTGGCACAACGCCGCCCAGCGTCACCTGCTCAACCGCTTCCTCGGACAGCTCCACCACTGCCTGCGCAACAACGTGCCCTTCGATGAGCAGCGTGCCTTCACCCCTGTGACCACAGACGCTTCCACCTGAGGCTCCGCACATTGCGTCAGAAATGACCATGGCTTGGATTCCTACTGCAGCCGATGCCTGCCCAACCTAGGGTGAGCGCCGTGCATCAGCATCGGATCATCTGCTCACCGCCCCGCTTCTGAGCGGGGCGTCTGCTGGGCCCGGCCGGACGAACGGCCGTGGCCCCCTTCGGTGCTGCCTGATCAGCCGTCGATCCGCTGATGCCCTGCTTTGACGCCTTTTCCTTTCTTCGCGTCGAAGCTGGAGTCCTCTTTCATGCCTGCACGCTCGTCTCTTTCCGCTGCACCGATGCTGCGGAACGGCACCACCCTGCTCGTTCTGGCTGGAGTGCTGTGGGGAACCGGCGGTCTCGCCGGTTCGATCCTCGCCTCGTACACCGGCTTGGCCCCTGTCGCTGTGGCCGCATATCGCCTGCTGATCGGAGGCACCCTCATCACCGGATATGCCCTGGTGAGTGGACGACTCGTCGGGGTACCGCGGGACTCGCGGGGCCTGTTCCGCATCGCCGCTGCCGGTCTCCTGTTGGCCTGCTACCAGGCTGCCTACTTCGCAGCGGTAGCTGCTACCTCGGTCGGCCTGGCCACCCTGACCACGATGGTCGCAGTCTCCATCCTGATCACTGCTGGGACGGCATTCCTCGACCGGCGCCCACCAACCCGCCGCGCCATCGTCTCCTTGGTCATCGCGCTCGCGGGTCTGGTACTGCTGATCGGCTCGCCGACCGCAGGCGCTCACCGGATGGCCGGCACCGGCCTGGCGCTACTGGCTGCAGCAGGCTTCGCCGCGCTGTCGATGGACCGCCGTGAAACACTTCCCGGCCTGGACCACATCACCACCATCGGGCTGGGCTTCCTGGCTGGAGGTCTCCTGCTGCTGCCTATCACACTGACGGTCGGGATGGCCATCCCGGCCCGTCCCGCAGTAATCGGTGCCGTGCTCTTCCTCGGCCTGGTCCCCACGGCTGTCGCCTACAGCAGCTACTTCACTGGCCTGCGCTACGCGGGCTCCAGGGGGGCAATCATCGCTCTCTTCCTCGAACCGCTCACTGCCACCCTCCTCGCCGCACTCGTCAATCACGAGCATCTGACCGGCGCACAGATCCTCGGAGTGCTCTTCATCCTGTTCTCCACCACGATCCGTCAGGACTCCGCAGCTTGACTTCTTCACCCCCTGAGATGTCTAGGCGTAGGTCTCCACCTCCCAGCCGAGCTGGCGTGCCGCCGCGCGGAGCGCTGAGCGGAGGAGGCTGGCGCCGCCGAGGTCCTCCGCCTCTTGATCGGGCATGCGCAGCTCGACGCTGCCGCCGTAGCCGCCTCCTTGCGGTGGGCAACTGGCCTGGAGCAGCGGGACGAGCACGGTGATCATGGGGGCGCGGCGAGGGTCTGTAGCCGGTGTGGGCATCAAGGTCCCTTGGGGGTCGGTACTACGCGGGCAGCGGGGACAGAGGGGTGGTCGGGTCAGCGCGCCGGACCGCGATGATGTCGGCCAGGGCCATCCCGGCTTGCAGTATCTCGTGGGCGGCCACCCGCAGCCAGGGTTCGTCCGGGGCCGGCGGAATGCTCCCCGATCCACATGACATCGATGCAGTACCACTGGGCCTTCTCGTGGCGGCCGCCTGGCCCTGCCCAGCAGACCCCCAATCGCATGGAGTGGCCGGGGACGTCGACGCCGGCCAGAATCTCGCGCAGCTGGGCGAGGGCCGTCGTGGTGTGGTCGCTCAGGACCAGGCACCCGGTGGTCTTGAACGGCTCGTCAGGGTCGCGGAGTTGGGCATGCCGGGTCTGTTTGTGCAGGACGTCCCCCCGCTCGGTGAGGACGGTCTGGCGCACGGTCGCGATGAACGGAGCGCGGGCCCGGACCGAACCGGTGGCGCGCCGCTCGGACGCGGAGGCGCCGCCCGGGCCGTGCTAATACTCCAGTACGGTTTCGTGATCTACCCAGCGGATTCGTCGGCGGATCGTCGTCGGTAGTGACTGCGTCGGGCTGTTGCCTGGTGGCGTCTGCGCCAGGCGGACCAGTGCAGCAGCCTGGCCGCCGACACGGCCAGTGGGTTGAGGAGGGCGCCGAAGAGGCGGCGGATCTCCGGAACGGTCAACGCAATGGGGTCGCTGCTGCGGGCGAGCTGGTGCGGATCGGCGGTCCGCTTCGGCGGCGCTGCGCCGGCGGCGAGGGCGGTCAGGAAGGCCAGAGCGAGCATGGCGAGCGTGATGTGCCGGTGCCAGGAGGTCCAGTGCCTCACCTGGTAGTGGCCGAGTCCGACCTGACCCTTGGCGGCCTGGAAGCACTCCTCGACGCTCCAGCGGATGCCGGCGACGCGGACCAGTTCGGACAGGGCCACCTTTGTGGGTGACCAGCACAGGGAGAAGGCGAGTTCACCGGTAGTCCGGTTACGTCGGATGAGCAGGTGACGGTGGCAGTCGGTGCCGATGTGGATCCAGGCCCAGTCGTAGTACCGCGGGCTTTTCGCACCGTTTCTGGCGCTGTGGCGCTGCCAGGCCGTGGCGGGCAGGCGGCCGGCGACGGTGTCCGCGCGGACGGCGGTGCGGCCGTGGTTGATTCTCACCCGCATCGAGCAAGCGACGGCCAGCACGTAGCCGGTGCCGCGCGCCTCAAGGGCGGCGCGGAGCTGGGGGTCCTGGCCGTAGGCTTCGTCGCCGGTCACCCAGGACGCGGTGATCCCGGCGTCCAGCGCGGCGGCGATCATCTCCCCGGCCAGGCGGGGCTTGGTCGTGAACTGGGTGTCCTTGGGGATCCCGGCCGCGTGACGGCGTTCGGGATCGGAGCACCAGGACTGCTCGGGCAGGTAGAGCCGACGGTCGATCAGGGCCCGTCCACGGCGGGTGGCCAGGGCGAGGAACACGCCGACCTGGGAGTTTTCAATGCGTCCCGCGGTGCCGGTGTACTGCCGCTGCACACCGGCCGAGGCCCGGCCCTTCTTCAGAAAGCCGGTCTCGTCGACGACGAGAACGGCGCCGTCGGCGCCAAGGTGTTCGGCGGTGTACGCGCGCAGGTCGTCGCGGACCGCATCGGCGTCCCAGCGGGCGTAGCGCAGCAGGCGCTGCATCGGCCCGGGTCGGCTGTGGCCGGCCTGTTCGGCCAGCTGCCAGCAGTTCTTGCGCTCGACGTTCGACAGCAGCCCGAGCAGGTAGGCACGGGCCGCGGCCCGCGGCTCAACTCGTCCGAAGCGGCCCGCGATCCGGGCCATGACCTGGTCGAACATCGCCCACCAGCGGGCAGGGTCTACGCTATGGCCCGCGGCCACCGCACGATCTTCAGGAGTCCACACAACCCCGATGATCACGCGGTGGCCGTACCCGTTCCCAGCCGGGTCCGCGACAAGATCGCGAAACCAGACTGGAGTATTAGTACTCCAGCAGCGGTTCGTGTCCTGAGCTGGTGGTTGTCGTTGTCCTGGTATGGAGGGGATGAGTGAAGCCGCTTGCTGGGCCGGCGAGTTGGAGTTGGTGTTCGCTCGGGTGGCGGGCAGGTTCACTCGGGCGGATCTGCGGTGGCGGATGCGGGACTACGTCCGTGGTCTGCTGGGGCGGGCGACACGCAAGAACGGCTGGCAGCTTGCGGAATGGGCAGGTCACCGCACTCCGGACGGCTTTCAGCGGCTGCTGAACAGCAGTGTCTGGGACGCGGACGCCCTGCGTGACGACGTCCGTGCCTACGTCGCCGAACGGCTCGGACCGGGCGGTGTGCTGATCATCGACGACACGGGATTCATCAAGAAGGGCACCACCTCAGCCGGGGTCAGTCGGCAGTACACCGGCACCTCAGGAAAGATCGACAACTGTCAGATCGGCGTGTTCGCCGCCTACGCCACCAGCTCAGGCCGGGCCTTGGTGGACCGGGAGCTCTACCTGCCCAAAGCCTGGACGTCCGACCGTGACCGCTGCCGGGCGGCCAAGATCCCCGACGGGCGAGGCTTTGCGACCAAGGGGGAACTGGCCCGGGACATCGTCCGCCGCTGCCTGGCCGCCGGCCTGCCGGCGTCGTGGGTGACCGCGGATGAGGCCTACGGGCAGGACTGGCACTTCCGCCGCCTGCTCGAGCAGACGGGCGTCGGCTACGTGGTGGCGGTGCCCAAGTCCCAGCAGATCAAGTCCCTGGCCGGCATCTGGCGCATCGACCATCTCATCGATGAAGCACCCGATGATGCCTGGCAGCGGCTGTCCTGCGGCGATGGGGCGAAGGGCCCGCGGATCTACGACTGGGCCGGGGCCAAGTTGCCCGCCAACATCATCTTCGATCCGGATCCGCCGACCCATCACCGGTGGGTGATGGCCCGCCGCAGCCTGTCCGACCCCGAAGATGTGGCCTACTACCTGGCCTACGCACCCGTGGGTGTCGAGATCGCCGAGCTGGTCCGCATCGCCGGCTCCCGCTGGGCGATCGAGGAGTGCTTCCAGGCCGCGAAGAACGAGTGCGGCCTGGACGAGTACGAAGTCCGCCGCTATGTCGGCTGGTATCGGCACATCACCCTGGCCATGCTCGCCCACGCCGTCTTGGCCGCACTCGCAGCACAAGCCCAGGCCGGCGGGGAGGCAAAGGGGGCTGCAGAAACGGATCAGCCACCGTCCCGCTCACCGTGGCAGAGATCCGGCGGCTCCTGGACACTCTCCTGCCCCACCCACGAGCCGACCGCGATCCCATCACCCACGCACTGAACTGGTCCGCCTGGAGAAGACACCGCCAGGCCATCGCCCGCCGCTGCCACTACCGAAAACGCACCTCAGGCCACGAACCGCTGCTGGAGTATAAGAACTCCTAACGAAATGATCTTCGAGGTGGTTGGATCATTACGGCAGCGATGATCTGGGGGTGCGAAGTGGCACGGCCGAAGCCGTGGGAAGTCGACGACGAGCTGTGGGCGGTGATCGAACCGCTGCTGCCCAAGGTCGAGCGTCGGGCCCGGCACCCAGGGCGCAAGCGGCATCCGGACCGGCTGGTGTTCCAGGGCATCCTGTTCGTCCTGCACACCGGGATCTCCTGGGAACACCTGCCGCAGGAACTCGGCTTCGGCTCGGGCATGACCTGCTGGCGACGCCTGGCCGAGTGGACCGGGGCCGGCGTGTGGCCCCGACTGCACGAGGTCCTCCTTGCCAAGCTCCGCAGCGCGAACGCCCTGGACTTCTCCCGAGCGGCCGTCGACGGCTCCCACATCCGCGCGCTAAAGGGGGTCCCAAGACCGGACGAAGCCCTGTTGACCGGGGCAGAACCGGCAGCAAGCACCACCTGATCACCGACGCCACCGGCATCCCGCTCGCCGCCACGCTGACCGGCGGCAACCGCAACGACGTCACCCAGCTGATCCCTCTGCTGGAGGCGATACCGCCGGTGCGGGGCAAGCGAGGCCGGCCCCGACGCCGCCCGGACGTGGTGCTGGGCGACCGCGGCTACGACCACGACAAGTACCGCCGGCTCGTCCGGGACCTGGGCGTGAAGCCACTGATCGCCCGACGCGGCACCGAACACGGCTCCGGACTCGGCACCCAACGCTGGGTCGTGGAACGCGCATTCGCCCACCTGCACTGGTTCCGCCGTCTGCGGATCCGCTGGGAGATCCGCGACGACATCCACGAAGCCTTCCTCACCCTCGGATGCGCGCTCATCTGCTGGAGGCGCCTGACGTCATTGCGATAGGAGTTCTAAGACAAGAAGCGGATGCTGGTACTCCGCGGGGATCAGGTCGAGGGCCTGGTCGGATGTCAAACCCTCGTACCTCCGGTCATCGACGACTGCGACATTGGCCAAGAAACCGTCCTTGCTGGGGCCAAGAAACCGTCCTTGCTGGGCGAGAACAGCGACGCCCGCAGAGCGTCCCACGCACCGTCTGCTGAGAAGTCGGTGCGCACAACGAGAGCTTCCAAAGTGCAGGGGAGCTGATTCATGCGCGGACAGTACCGCCAACCCGGTGAACCAATCCGGTCACAGCACTATAGCCTGCAGGGCACCGTCAAGACCACCGAGGGCGCCAGCCATCCGGACCGCGACGCCCAGTTCGCCCACCTGAACGCTACGGCCACCGCCTTCCTCGACGACGGACAGCCGGTGATCAGCGTCGACACCAAGGCCAAGGAATGGCTCGGCAACCGAGACCGGCCCGGTCGCACCTGGCGGCCGGGCAAGGACCCAATCAAAGTCGACTGCCACACCTTCACCACCAGCGACCAGCCCGTCGCCATACCGTATGGGATCTACGACATCGCCACCAACACCGGCTGGGTCAACGTCGGGACCGACCACGACACCGCCGAGTTCGCGGTGGAGTCCATACGCCGCTGGTGGCAGCGCCGCGGACAGGTGCACCACCCGGACGCAACCCGGTTGCTGATCACCGCCGACGCCGGCGGCTCGAACGATCCCCGCCGCTGGACCTGGAAGAAACACCTGGCTGCCTTGGCCCTGGAGAGCGGCTTGGAGATCACGGTCTGCCACTTTCCGCCGGGCACGTCGAAATGGAACAAAATCGAACACCGAATGTTCTGCCACATCACCGCGAACTGGCGCGGTCGACCACTGACCAGCTACCAGGTCGTCATCGAAACCATTGCCGCGACGACCACACGCACCGGGCTGACCATCGACGCCGAGCTGAACACCGGCAGCTACCGCCTGGGCACTACGGTGACCGCCGCCGAGTTCCAGGCCCTGCCGATCACGCCCGACGCGTTCCACGGCGACTGGAACTACACCCTGGCGCCAGTCCCGCCCCGAACGCCCCAGACGCCGGCGACCGCCCGGCGGATCGACCCCGACCTGACCACGATGCTCAGCAATCCGGCCCTGACCGGCATGCCGCGGTCCGACTTCGAACGCTTGGTGGCAGTCTCCGAGCCGTACTGGGACGCCCTGGCCGAAGCGGCCTTCCAGCGACGCTTCCACCGTCCGCGCAGTTACCTCCACCCGCAGACCAGCAGCCTGGACCACTACCACCGCCTCCTGGCAGCGCTCTGACGCCGACGCAGGGCGATCACCAGCACCCTCCTGGCCCAGCTGCTGGGCGTTACCCGCACCAACCTCTCCAACCAGTTCCAAGACGGGCACCGGATCCCGGACCTGCATCGCATCGCCGTTACACCGCTGCCTGGGTCGCCCGCCCGGACCCTCGAACAGCTTCGAGTTCGCTTGCCTGACGAGGACCATCCGGAAGATCAACCCTGACAGTTATTCAGGAACAAGCCCCCCGGTGATCCTTCGCTGACGACTTCGAGCCAGGTCGACCACCCGGGCCCTCACAGTTGGGCCACTGCGAGGGCCATCACGGCGGCACCTCGGTGGCGGCAGTAGGGAAAACCCGCCCCCGCACTCTCCTGCCAGGTCTACTGCCTCACCCTTGTCCCCCTGCTGCACTGGGTCTACCTGCTCCCGAGCCTCGGCGAGGACTGACCGACATGCCCCAATTCACCGACGGGTTGGCCCAGGAGGTGTAGGTCGGGGTGAAGCACAGTTCGACCTTGTGTTTCCTGGCCCAGCGGCGGATGTCGGCGCCTTTGTGGGCGGACAGGTTGTCCAGGATCACGTAGATGGGTGCGCCGTCGGGTCGGGCGGCGCGGATCGACTTCAGTGCGGCCAGCGTGTTGGCGGCGCCCTTTCTGCGGCGGTTGACGCCCCACAGGGTGTCGTCGCCGACCGAGTAGCAGCCGTGGAAGTACCGCACTCCGTGGGTGCGGTGGTAGGTGGCCGGCACCCGGTCGGGTCTTGTCTGCGTGGCCCAGCAGCTGCCGCCGGTGGGTCGGATCCCGAGGGGGCCGAACTCGTCGAAGGCGAAGACCCGGTCCGGGAAGCGGTCAAGGACTTCCTCGATCCGGTCCAGCTTCGCCTCGCGCTCGGGGTCGGGGGATTCCTTCCAGGTCTTGGTGCGCTGGAAGGTGACACCGCGCCGGGCGAGCAACCCACGTAATGCCTCACGGCCGATGCGAATCACCCGGCCGTGAACTTTCCGCAGGTAGGCAACGAGCTTGCGCAGCGACCAGCGGGTGAAGGGCTGGCCGAGTTTGGTGGGGCGGGTGGTGGCCGTCTGGATGACGAAGTCCTCGTCGTCAGGGCTGAGCAGGCGGGGACGGCCTCCCGCCCACCGAGGGTCCAGACAGGCCAGGCCGATCTCGTTGAACCGGTGGATCACATCTCGGACGGTGTCATCGTCGGCCTGCACTAGCTGGGCGATCACCGGCACGCGGTTCCCGTCGGCCGAGGCCAGCAGCATCATCGCCCGGCGATAGCGCACCGAGTTGGTGCTGCCCCGGCGAACGATCTGCTGCAGCTTCTGCCCTTCCTGGTCGGTCAGTCTGCGCACACGGACAGGCTCGGCCACCGCGCCTCCAGTGGTCGGATCGGACGTCACTTCACATCCAACCGCCACGACCACCGACCCGGCGAACCTATGCGGTCACAGCACTAGGCCGTGTGCGGCAGTTGATCAACGGCATACGGTTCCGGGTTCGAACCGGTGTGCCGTGGCGGGACGTGCCCGTCGAGTATGGGCCATGGGGCCGGGTCTACGACCTGTTCCGCCGATGGCAGCGGAACGGCACCTGGCACAAGGTTTTCAGCCGGCTTCAATCCCTGGCCGATGCGAAGGGTGCGATCACGTGGGATCTGAGCGTGGATTCCACGGTGTGCCGCGCCCATCAGCATGCGGCTGGAGCCCGGAAGCAGGGTGACCTGCAGAAGGAACCGCCGGGCGGTGTCTTCACCGAGCCCCTTGATCATGGACTGGGACGCTCGCGTGGTGGGTTCACCACCAAGCTGCACCTGGCCGTCGAACAGGGCCAGAAGCCTATGTCGATCGTTGTGACGGCCGGGCAGCGCGGCGACTCGCCGCAGTTCGAACCCGTGCTGAGGAAGGTCCGGGTGCCTCGCATAGGGGCGGGCCGGCCGCGCGTCCGTCCCGATCGGGTACGTGCTGACAAGGCGTACGCCTCCCGCAAGAATCGCGCTTACCTGCGTCGCCGGGGGATCCGCTGCACCATCCCGGACAAGATCGACCAGGCGCGCAACCGTCAGAAGCTCGGCTCCCGCGGTGGCCGGCCGCCACATTTCGACCCGGTCGATTACCGTGAGCGCCATGCGGTCGAGTGTGGGATCAACCGCCTCAAGAGACACCGCGCTGTCGCCACGCGATACGACAAACTAGCGGTCCGCTACGAGGCGACCGTCCTCGTTGCTGCCATCAACGAGTGGCTGTGACCAGCGCCCACGTGTCAAGACTGCAGTTTCGCCTGGTCCTTCTCTACCGCTGCATAGCCGGGCACAGACGGCCACCGAACAGTCAGCACCACCGACTCTTCCTCCGCAAACCATGAGTGATCGACTTCGCGCCCCCAAACGACGTAATCACCCTGCTCCTCCAGAAGAACGCTGCGGCCGGGCAGCTCGACGCGGAAGCGACCGCTGATGAGAACCAGGAGCGCGGTGCGTTCCTCACCCCTCACCCACTGCGATCGCTCATCGGCGCGGGGGTGGACGCCCCATTTAATCTCCACAGCCTCGCTGTGGCGCGGGTCGCCGACGTCCTTGAAGTGCCCGAGGAGCCAACCTCGGTCCAGCGCCGCATCCTTGCCCGCGTTGCCCACGTACACGCTGTCATTCACATGGGCGAACGCTAGCAGCCGCTCATGTACTCGCAGTCAGCGATTTCGATACACGCCCTAGTACTCCAGCAGCGGTTCGTGTCCTGAGCTGGTGGTTGTCGTTGTCCTGGTATGGAGGGGATGAGTGAAGCCGCTTGCTGGGCCGGCGAGTTGGAGTTGGTGTTCGCTCGGGTGGCGGGCAGGTTCACTCGGGCGGATCTGCGGTGGCGGATGCGGGACTACGTCCGTGGTCTGCTGGGGCGGGCGACACGCAAGAACGGCTGGCAGCTTGCGGAATGGGCAGGTCACCGCACTCCGGACGGCTTTCAGCGGCTGCTGAACAGCAGTGTCTGGGACGCGGACGCCCTGCGTGACGACGTCCGTGCCTACGTCGCCGAACGGCTCGGACCGGGCGGTGTGCTGATCATCGACGACACGGGATTCATCAAGAAGGGCACCACCTCAGCCGGGGTCAGTCGGCAGTACACCGGCACCTCAGGAAAGATCGACAACTGTCAGATCGGCGTGTTCGCCGCCTACGCCACCAGCTCAGGCCGGGCCTTGGTGGACCGGGAGCTCTACCTGCCCAAAGCCTGGACGTCCGACCGTGACCGCTGCCGGGCGGCCAAGATCCCCGACGGGCGAGGCTTTGCGACCAAGGGGGAACTGGCCCGGGACATCGTCCGCCGCTGCCTGGCCGCCGGCCTGCCGGCGTCGTGGGTGACCGCGGATGAGGCCTACGGGCAGGACTGGCACTTCCGCCGCCTGCTCGAGCAGACGGGCGTCGGCTACGTGGTGGCGGTGCCCAAGTCCCAGCAGATCAAGTCCCTGGCCGGCATCTGGCGCATCGACCATCTCATCGATGAAGCACCCGATGATGCCTGGCAGCGGCTGTCCTGCGGCGATGGGGCGAAGGGCCCGCGGATCTACGACTGGGCCGGGGCCAAGTTGCCCGCCAACATCATCTTCGATCCGGATCCGCCGACCCATCACCGGTGGGTGATGGCCCGCCGCAGCCTGTCCGACCCCGAAGATGTGGCCTACTACCTGGCCTACGCACCCGTGGGTGTCGAGATCGCCGAGCTGGTCCGCATCGCCGGCTCCCGCTGGGCGATCGAGGAGTGCTTCCAGGCCGCGAAGAACGAGTGCGGCCTGGACGAGTACGAAGTCCGCCGCTATGTCGGCTGGTATCGGCACATCACCCTGGCCATGCTCGCCCACGCCGTCTTGGCCGCACTCGCAGCACAAGCCCAGGCCGGCGGGGAGGCAAAGGGGGCTGCAGAAACGGATCAGCCACCGTCCCGCTCACCGTGGCAGAGATCCGGCGGCTCCTGGACACTCTCCTGCCCCACCCACGAGCCGACCGCGATCCCATCACCCACGCACTGAACTGGTCCGCCTGGAGAAGACACCGCCAGGCCATCGCCCGCCGCTGCCACTACCGAAAACGCACCTCAGGCCACGAACCGCTGCTGGAGTACTAGCTTGACCTTTAACCTCGGCGTCCGAACGACGCCTCGTACTTGATCACTCGGAGTGGTGACTGCCATACACGTAGGCGGCCTTCGGCTGAGCATGTGATCCGACCAAGGAACACACAACGCCCAGCACGAAGGCCGTGGGGATGAGTCTGCTGCATCACGTCGTCCGGCAGGATCCGTTTGCGGAACTGTCACGCTTCCGGGGCGAGTTCTACTCCTGTCTGACCAGGCGTGCGGACGCGTTGTTCGAGCTGGCGGATGCCGTGTTGTGTGCGGATGGTCCGGTCCGGTCGCTGGTGGAACTGTCGCTGGTGGGCGAGCATCGCCGCGGACACGGCGGGCTGTATGACGCCCTGGCCGCGGGTCGGATGGACATTGCTCGGCTGCGGCGGGCCCTTGCCGTGGTGCCGCTGCCGAGGGCGGCGGACGGCCGACTGGTGCTGGCCGCCGACATCACCTGCTGGTTGCGGCCCGACGCGTACACCTCACCGCAGCGGATCCTGTGTCACACCTACGGGCGTGGCAAGGACCAGCACATTCCCGTTCCCGGCTGGCCGTATTCGGTGATCTGCGCGCTCGAGACAGGCCGCAGTTCCTGGACCGCGCCGCTGGACGCGCTGCGTCTGGCACCGGGGGACGACGCCGCCACCGTCACCGCCCGGCAGATGCGCGAGCTCATCGAGCGGCTGATGGAGGCCGGGCAGTGGAAGGACGGCGACCCGGAGATCCTGATCGTGGTGGACGCCGGATACGACGTGCCCCGCCTGGCCCACCTGCTCAAGGACCTGCCGGTGCAGGTACTGGGCCGGATGCGCTCGGACCGCGTCCTGCGCCGGGCGGCCCCGCCCCGCGAGCCGGGCACCCGGGGTCGTCCGCCCCGCCACGGCGGCGAGTTCGTCTTCGGCGATCCGGCCACCTGGAACACTCCCGATGCGGCGACGGTGACCGAGACCCGCCTGTATGGCACGGCAACCGCCAGGGCCTGGGACCGGCTCCACCCCAGGCTGACTCACCGCTCTGCGTGGGTCTCCCAGCTGGGCGCGCTGCCGGTCATCGAGGGCACTGTGATCCGTCTGCAGGTCGAGTACCTGCCCAGCGGCGCGACGCCGAAGCCGGTGTGGTTGTGGTGGTCCGGCACCGATGCCACCGACACTCAAGTCGACCTGCTCTGGCAGGTCTTCCTGCGCCGCTTCGACATCGAGCACACGTTCCGGCTGTTCAAGCAGACGCTGGGCTGGACCTGCCCGAAGATCCGTACTCCTGAAGCGGCTGACCGGTGGACCTGGCTGATCCTCGCCGTCTACACCCAGCTGCGGCTGGCCCGGCCGCTGGCGGCCGACCTGCGCCGGCCGTGGGAGAAGCCGAGCCCGCCGAACAGGCTCACCCCGGCCCGCGTCCGCCGCGACTTTCGGCACCTGCGCCCGCAGGCAGCATGCCCCGCCAGAGCACCGAAATCCTCCCGCCCCGGCCCGGGACGACCACCTGGCCGCAAGAACACCCGGCCCACCCCGCGCTACGACGTGCACACCGTCCGCAAACCAGGCACTACGAAACAGCGAACGAAGAAGTCAACAACCCCACGACCCCGCCGCACAGGTTAAAGATCAAGCTAGGTGTGGAGGGCCACCAGGCCAGATGTTCCGCTCCGCCCTGCGCGCCGTCAGGGACACCCGGCCCGACCTCCATGTCCTATGGGTTCTCCGGAAACCTCGGCTTCCCCATCCCCAGGAACTGGACCTTCAACCAGATCAAGGAATTCCACGTCACCAACGGCTCCGACGGGTTCGATCTGGACAACGACGCGGTCTCCGGCCTCGACTGCGGCGTCTCGTCGGTGAGCGACGCCGGTGGCCCTGCCGACGACTTCATCGCCTACGTCCAAAAGCTGTACGACCTGGCGGGCTCCTACGGTGCCAGCGGCCAGAAGCGCAGTCAGCTCGTCATGGAGTACATCCGCCACCACTCGTACGGCGAGAAGGACCTCGCGAACAAGGTCGGCTGGTGGTACCTCATCGGCTCGTACGACAGCGGGTTCGTCGACTACTGCAACTCCAACGGCATGAGCGTCAAGGCCCTGTTCACCGATCCCTTTACCGGCTACCAGCTCGGCGCCGAGCACATGATGGCCACGGCCAACGCCCACCTCCTGACGGCGCAGCCGGACAACAAGAAATCGGCCAACGGGGGCGATGTCGGCGGTTGGGCAGGCGACTTGATGACGTTCTGGGCCGATTGGCGTAACTCCGAGCAGGAGTATGCCGATCCGCTGCAGTTCGCCCACGCCAAACTCGCGGTACCCGGAGTCAATTCATCGTTCGGATTCAACGACCTCATCGAGGACGCCGACGGATACCTTCTCGCCCGGGCCGTAAATGGCGGCAAGACCATCGTCGATGCTGTGAGGGACCACTACAACGGCGGCGGCCTCAAGCGTTTCAACGACTACTTCACCAACAGGTGGGGCAACGCCACCGACTGCAAGACTTCCGCGCACAACGCCCTGACCGCGGTGGACGCGACGCTATCCGTCGCTCAGCTCCAACTCATCACCCTCGCCGGAATGGTGTCTCCGAGCGACTACCAAAACCTCCCCGGCGGCGGTGACAAGCTCAGCAACTTCGAGCAGGGCTTCGTTGACGCACTGCTGGCCCGTATGGGAACGGAGACCACCAAGCTGTCCCTGTACCAGGCGAACCACGAAAAGTACCTCAAGGCAGCCCGCTCACGCGCCGCCCAGTGACGACGGATAGAACTACGGAATGAAACAAGCCGGAGCCCTTATCGCCGCAGTGATCCTCGTTGTCTGGTTGGTGTGGAACCTGTGGAATGTCTTCCGCATCGTGACCGGACTTCGAGACCGATCATGGCGGCGCCCGCTGTGGTGGGCACGCGTGTGCTCTGTCTCTCTCTTCGCGGGCCTCTTGGCGTGGATCTGGGGCGTGTTCAGAACAGGGCTCGATGTCCGCGAAACGTGCCAGTTCGTCCATCACGTACACTACGACAGGGTGTACAGGGATGCGCATGCTGCGGAGTTCCAGAAGTTCTTCCCACTGCACAACAGGTGCAATGCAAACTTCGAGCTGGTTCCCGCATGGGTCAATCCGTCCCTTGTGGCGTGCGCCGTCATCTCCATCGTCGCCATTGCCGTCCTCGTGAAGTTCGGCATCACGCACCTCACTCGCTTGCCCCGAAAGGAAAGTCAGTCATGACCCAGACTGGTCTGTCACGACGCCGGTTTATCGGCGCCACGTCCGGCGCTGCGGCAGCCGCAACACTCGTCAACTTCAGCGGAACCGCAGTGGCTTCCGCCGACACTCGCACGTGGAAGAGCGCAACGTCGAAGAACGGCTGGTCGGTCCTGGACGAGGCAACAGCATTCACCATTGAGGGCAGCGGCCGGAACGTCTCACTCGCTAAGAACTCCTATCGCAATGACGTCAGGCGCCTCCAGCAGATGAGCGCGCATCCGAGGGTGAGGAAGGCTTCGTGGATGTCGTCGCGGATCTCCCAGCGGATCCGCAGACGGCGGAACCAGTGCAGGTGGGCGAATGCGCGTTCCACGACCCAGCGTTGGGTGCCAAGTCCGGAGCCGTGTTCGGTGCCGCGTCGGGCGATCAGTGGCTTCACGCCCAGGTCCCGGACGAGCCGGCGGTACTTGTCGTGGTCGTAGCCGCGGTCGCCCAGCACCACGTCCGGGCGGCGTCGGGGCCGGCCTCGCTTGCCCCGCACCGGCGGTATCGCCTCCAGCAGAGGGATCAGCTGGGTGACGTCGTTGCGGTTGCCGCCGGTCAGCGTGGCGGCGAGCGGGATGCCGGTGGCGTCGGTGATCAGGTGGTGCTTGCTGCCGGTTCTGCCCCGGTCAACAGGGCTTCGTCCGGTCTTGGGACCCCCTTTAGCGCGCGGATGTGGGAGCCGTCGACGGCCGCTCGGGAGAAGTCCAGGGCGTTCGCGCTGCGGAGCTTGGCAAGGAGGACCTCGTGCAGTCGGGGCCACACGCCGGCCCCGGTCCACTCGGCCAGGCGTCGCCAGCAGGTCATGCCCGAGCCGAAGCCGAGTTCCTGCGGCAGGTGTTCCCAGGAGATCCCGGTGTGCAGGACGAACAGGATGCCCTGGAACACCAGCCGGTCCGGATGCCGCTTGCGCCCTGGGTGCCGGGCCCGACGCTCGACCTTGGGCAGCAGCGGTTCGATCACCGCCCACAGCTCGTC
Organism: Streptomyces sp. TG1A-8; assembly: GCF_030499535.1. NCBI lineage: Bacteria > Bacillati > Actinomycetota > Actinomycetes > Kitasatosporales > Streptomycetaceae > Streptomyces > Streptomyces sp. TG1A-8. The sequence goes on along the minus strand of NZ_JASTLB010000004.1, from coordinate 363,910 downwards.
ATCGACTTCCCACGGCTTCGGCCGTGCCACTTCGCACCCCCAGATCATCGCTGCCGTAATGATCCAACCACCTCGAAAATCATTTCGTTAGGAGTTCTAAGGGCGACGCGGCCATGATCCTGCTGCACGTGGCCCGAAGATTCCACTACGAGATCGACTCCCTGCGGGCCGGTGACGTTCACGGTTGGACCATCAACCGTGAGGTGGCCGAGGCATACGAGTCGAACTACCTGTCCGGAAGCGCGATAGCAATCCGGCCCGTCGCGTATCCGGTCGGCGCGAAGGACAACCTGTACTCGAACGAACTCGTCGTCGTCCGCGACATCCTCGCTGAACTTGATGGCGTCGTGGCCTGGGGCGGTGACTTCAAGACGCCGAAGGAATCCCACTTCGAGATCGCGCTCAAGCCCAGCCACCCCCGCGTAAAGGGGGTGGCTCGCAAGATACTCGGGTGGAACGACGGCCCGGGCAACCACGGTGCCGGCGCAACCGACGCCTTCGACCCGAAGCGCCTCACGGTATCTCGCCCGTTCACGCAACGCACATCTTGACTGGTTTGGTGGTCTCGCTCCCGCGAGTTGATCTTGGCGTCCAACTGGTTGATCATTGAGTAGGGTCGGGGACTGGCGCGGTGGCCCGTGAGGGCTCCGTTTCCAGCCCCCGCCCGTCAAGTGAAGTAGGCCGCTGACGAGGTGTCCGTGGCGTTTTCCAACGGCCCCCCACCGAACCGGACGTGCGACGTTAGCCTCAATACCAGTGACTTAGTACTCCAGCAGCGGTTCGTGGCCTGAGGTGCGTTTTCGGTAGTGGCAGCGGCGGGCGATGGCCTGGCGGTGTCTTCTCCAGGCGGACCAGTTCAGTGCGTGGGTGATGGGATCGCGGTCGGCTCGTGGGTGGGGCAGGAGAGTGTCCAGGAGCCGCCGGATCTCTGCCACGGTGAGCGGGACGGTGGCTGATCCGTTTCTGCAGCCCCCTTTGCCTCCCCGCCGGCCTGGGCTTGTGCTGCGAGTGCGGCCAAGACGGCGTGGGCGAGCATGGCCAGGGTGATGTGCCGATACCAGCCGACATAGCGGCGGACTTCGTACTCGTCCAGGCCGCACTCGTTCTTCGCGGCCTGGAAGCACTCCTCGATCGCCCAGCGGGAGCCGGCGATGCGGACCAGCTCGGCGATCTCGACACCCACGGGTGCGTAGGCCAGGTAGTAGGCCACATCTTCGGGGTCGGACAGGCTGCGGCGGGCCATCACCCACCGGTGATGGGTCGGCGGATCCGGATCGAAGATGATGTTGGCGGGCAACTTGGCCCCGGCCCAGTCGTAGATCCGCGGGCCCTTCGCCCCATCGCCGCAGGACAGCCGCTGCCAGGCATCATCGGGTGCTTCATCGATGAGATGGTCGATGCGCCAGATGCCGGCCAGGGACTTGATCTGCTGGGACTTGGGCACCGCCACCACGTAGCCGACGCCCGTCTGCTCGAGCAGGCGGCGGAAGTGCCAGTCCTGCCCGTAGGCCTCATCCGCGGTCACCCACGACGCCGGCAGGCCGGCGGCCAGGCAGCGGCGGACGATGTCCCGGGCCAGTTCCCCCTTGGTCGCAAAGCCTCACCCGTCGGGGATCTTGGCCGCCCGGCAGCGGTCACGGTCGGACGTCCAGGCTTTGGGCAGGTAGAGCTCCCGGTCCACCAAGGCCCGGCCTGAGCTGGTGGCGTAGGCGCCGAACACGCCGATCTGACAGTTGTCGATCTTTCCTGAGGTGCCGGTGTACTGCCGACTGACCCCGGCTGAGGTGGTGCCCTTCTTGATGAATCCCGTGTCGTCGATGATCAGCACACCGCCCGGTCCGAGCCGTTCGGCGACGTAGGCACGGACGTCGTCACGCAGGGCGTCCGCGTCCCAGACACTGCTGTTCAGCAGCCGCTGAAAGCCGTCCGGAGTGCGGTGACCTGCCCATTCCGCAAGCTGCCAGCCGTTCTTGCGTGTCGCCCGCCCCAGCAGACCACGGACGTAGTCCCGCAGACGGCGCCGCCGCCGCAGCGCTCACCTGCCGGCCCGCTGGCGCGGCGGGGGAGGGGAAAGGCGAGGGCGGGCCGGTGCCGCATCTGCTGTCGTCGGCCAGCCAGGTGATCACGTCGGCGGTGGACGCGATGCGCTACGACTGGGACGACCGGCAGGGGAGGCTGTCGTTCTTCCTCGACCCGCAGATCCCGTACGTCATCGGGGCCCATGTGGAGGAGGTCGTCGATCGTCTTCTTGCCGGTGCCGGCCTGCGTCGCAGCGCCGTCCGGCACTGGCTGGTGCACGGGGGAGGCAAGAAGGTCGTCGACGCGGTGCGGGTGAACCTGCGCCTGACCCGGGACGACGTGCGGCACACGATGGGGGTGCTGCGCGACTACGGAAATCTTTCCAGCGGTTCGGTGCTGTTCTCTTATGAGCGTCTGGTTGAGGAGGGAGTCGCCCGGGAGGGTGACTACGGGGTGATCATGGCGATGGGGCCGGGCTCGACCATCGAGACGGCTCTGGTCCGGTGGGGGGAGGCGTGATGCGGGGGGAGACCGGGTGGGCCGGTGAGGTGCTGGAAGTCGACATCGACGGGAGGATGGGGCTGACCGCGGCGTTGGTCGCGGCTGTCCGTGGGGTCTGCGACCGGGCTGAGGACCACCAGGCGGCCGTCGTCGTGTTGCGGACCCGGGGAGGTGGTGGCGCCCCTGGCGCCTTCTTCCCGGACATCGCTCTGCTCACGAAGTGGGAGAGCGTGCTGCGGCGGCTGGAGCGGCTCCCGGCCGCCTCGGTGGCGGCGATGTGGGGGCCGTGTGCCGGAGTCGCGCTGGACGCGGCGCTGGCGGCGGACTACCGCATCGCGCATCCGACGGTGGAGTTGGTGCCTTGCGTGGCGTCCGGTGACGTCTGGCCGGGGATGACGCTTTACCGGATGAGTCGCCTGTCTCAGCGGGCCGTGGTGCGGCGGGCGGTGCTGTTCGGTGAGCCGGTGGGAGTGGACGAGGCCCTCGCGGCAGGTCTCGTGGACGAGGTGGCGGAGAAACCAGCGGCTGACCCGGGCCGGCTCGTTGAGCGGCTGACCGGTGTGTGGGGCCCGGACCTCGCGATCCGGCGGGAGTTGCTGCGGGGCAGTGCGGCCGAGTTCGAGGGAGCCCTCGGCGGGCACCTGGCGGCCTGCGACCGTGTACTGCGCCGCCGGGCGGACTTTGCCTGAGCAGTCCGTGTCGCCTGATCGAGCGTCCGGCGCCCCTCGTGCGGGGCGCCAGGCGCTCGTTTTGTCAGGCGGGCAGAGGCACGCGCATCTCCCGGTTCGCGCGCAGGGCCAACTCCTTGATGCCCGGGTGGCGCTTCCACCGGCCGCCCGCGGCCAGCAGATCCGCCACGTAGGCCCGGGCGCGGACGGACTGGAGGGGGGCGAGGATGTCCATGGCCTGATGCCCGCTGCCGATGCCCGCCTCCACCTCTCCGGCCTGCATGTACGTGGCCCCCACCACAGCGGTGCGCAGCCCCACGGCCCGGGTGAACTGGTCCTTGCTCATGGCGCCCGCTTCACGGCTCCAGCGCAGCGCGGCCTGCGGCAGGGCGAGATCGCGGTGGATTTCGACGGCGTCGGAGGCGAGGCGGGCGTGCGTGAAGTACCCGAGCCACGGCGGATCATCCTCGGCACGGATCTGGTCCAGCAGTGTTTCGGCCCGGTGGAGTGCCGCGCCGGCGTCCTGGGCGTGCCCTGCGCGGGCGTGCGCGCGGGCCTGCGCCAGTTTCGCAAAGGCGAGCACGCGTGGCGCCGCGAGATGGCGGGCCCGCTCGTAGGCGCCTTCTGCCATGTCGGCGGCTTCCGCGGGGTAACCGGCGAGGAACGTCTGCAGGGCCATCGTGGACAGCACGTAGCATCCGCTCTGCACGTCGCCGGCCAGCCGCGCGAGCCGGAGGGCGTGCGTCAGGTGCCGCTGGGCGCTTTGGTGGTTGCCCATGTCCACGGCTGCCCAGCCCACTGCTCGTGAGAGCTCCGCGACCGCTGTGAACAGTCCTCGGCCGATTTCGTCCGAGTAGGTGCCGCGCAGCATGGGGGCCGCCTGCACACTCAGGGTTCTGGCGATGGCGCTGGTGCGCCAGTTCCCGCCGCCGAACCGGGCGTCCTGCTTCCTGGCGAGCGCAGCGGCGTGCCACAGCGCGTCGACATCGTCGCGGCCGATCCGGCGGCCTGCCAGACCGGCCACAGGGGGGGTCGGCGGGCACGGCCAGCCAGCGGGTGACCGGGGCCATGAACGCCGAGGTCGCGAAGGTCGACGTGCTCGCGCTCAGGAATTCTCTGCGATCCATTTTGCTCCAGAAGTCGGCGACTCCCCGCAGCGCCTCCGTCGGGTCACGGGGAAAGAGGGTGCCCGGCCGAGGGCATACGTTCTTGGAGGCGTAACCGATCTCCGCCTCGGTCACAGGGCGCCCGAGTGTCTCGCCCAGGATGTTGGTGATGAAAGGGACTATTGCATGCCGGGGGCGCATCCCGCGGTCGGTCCAGTTCTTGACGCTCGTATGGGTGTAACTCGCCGCCTCACCGGCCGCTATTGCCCGTACGTTGAGCCTCCGGGCGAGCTCTTTGTTGCTCAGCCCGGCTTCAGCGATCAGCTTTGCCAGCAGCGGGTTGCCCGTTCCCACAGCCATCTGCGCCTCCTGTGATGCCCGGCGGTCCGCTCGTGCGTTTCGGCGGGGGACTCAGTGTCCGCCTCCCGGCCGTGCCGCAAGGCGGGTCGGGAAAAGATGTGCCCCCTTGTGAGCCTCCCGGGCCGGGCCGTGGGCCGGAAGGCTGTTGCAGGAATCGCCCCACGGTTCCCTCACGCGAGCGACTGCCGCGTCAGCGGGCCGACGCAGTGCCCCGGGGTTCATCCCACCCAGCCAGGAGAACGCCATGCGTCTACTTGTCACCGGCGGCGCCGGTTTCATCGGATCGCACTACGTCCACCACGTCCTGTCCACCTCCGACGACCGCGTGACGGTCCTGGACGCCCTCACCTACGCCGGCTCCCTGGAGAACCTGGGACCGGCGCTCCAGTCGGACCGGCTGGAGTTCGTCGAGGGCGACATCCTGGACCGTGTTCTGGTCGAGGACCTGGTGAAGACGCACGACGCGGTGGTGCACCTCGCGGCCGAGTCGCACGTGGACCGCTCATTCCTGGCCGGCGGCCACTTCCTCACCGTGAACGTCCTGGGCACCCAGCTCCTCCTGGACGCCGCCCGCCGCCACGGGCTGGAAAAGTTCGTGCACGTCTCCACCGACGAGGTCTACGGGCCGCTGCCCGAGGGCGCCGCGACGGAGGACGCCCCGCTGAGGCCCACCGTGCCGTACGCGGCGTCGAAGGCCGCGAGCGATCTGGTGGCCCTGTCCGCCCACGCCACTCACCGCGTGCCGGTATGCGTCACCCGTTCCTCGAACAACTACGGCCCCCATCAGCACCCGGAGAAAGTCATCCCGCGCTTTGCGACCAGGCTGCTCAAGGGCGAGCGGGTCGGGCTGCACGGCCGCGGCGAACACATCCGCAACTGGATCCACGTCAGCGACAACGCGGCCGGCATCGACCTCGTCCTGCGCCACGGCACGCCCGGCGAGGTCTACAACCTGGGCGGCGGCACCGACCTCAGCGGCCGACAGCTCACCGAGCACATTCTGCGTGCCTGCGGCGCGGGATGGGACCGCGTCGACTTCGTCCCCGACCGCCCGTCCAACGACCTGCGCTACGCCATGACCTGGGCCAAGGCCGCGCGGCTGGGGTATGCCCCGCGCCGCGCCTTCGAAGAGGCACTTGTGGAGACCATCGACTGGTACCGGGCCAACCCCGACCGGTGGGCGTCCCTGCACCGCGACGCCGAATCCCCCGTGCCCCGCGTCCTGATGCCCCGCCCGGCCCTGTCGGTGTGAACCGGCCCGGCCCGCGCGCCCGCACGAACCCAGGCCGCCCGCACACAACCGCGCCCCTGCCGTGCCCCTGCGGGGCCGCTTGTGAAGGAGAGCCATGCCCCTTTCGAACACCGGCGCCCCACCCGCCTCGGTGCGCCACAACGCGCGCCCCTACCTACACGGCCCGGAAACCACTGCCATGGTGCGGGCCGTGGAAGCCGGGCAGTACGGCCACGGCCCCCAGGCGGACCTGTTCGAACGCGAGCTCGCCGACTACCTGGATGTGGACGACGTTGTAGCCGTCTCCTCCGCCACCGTGGGCATCCACCTCGCGCTCCAGGCGTGCGGTGTCGGCCCGGGCACTGAGGTGATCGTCCCCTCCCAGACGTTCGCCGCGACGATCCAGCCTATCGTGGCCCTGGGCGCCGCCCCCCGCTTCATCGACCACGCCCCCGACACCCTGTGCATAGAGCCGGCAGCCGTACAGGAGGCGATCACCCCGGCTACGCGGGCGGTCCTGCCGGTCCTCTACGGCGGGCGGCCGGTCGATCTCACCGCCATCGCCCCCGGACTTCGGCGCCGGAACATCCACATCATCGAGGACGCCGCGCAGGCGTTCGGATCCCGGCGGACGAAAGGGCCGGCCACGACCGTCTACTCCTTCGGGCCGATCAAGCAGCTGACGGCCCTGGTCGGCGGGGCGATCGTGCCGCGCACCAGCGAGGAAGCCGAGGCCCTGCGCCAGATGCGCTCCCTCGGCATCACCAGCTCCCAGGCCGACCGCATACGCACCACGACCTACACCGTGCAGGGGCCCGGCCTGCGCGGCGTCATGCCGGACGTCAACGCGGCGGTCGGCCGCGTCCAGCTGGCACGGTTCGACGAGGTCGCGACCCGGCGGATCACCCTGTGGAACGCATACGCGCAAGCCCTCCACGGCGCCCCCGGCATCACCCTCGTCGACGTCGGAGGCGACACCGTGCCATTCAACTGCGTGGTCCGCGTACCGGGCCGCGACCGCATCCATCAGATCATGCGGGACAGGGGCATCGGCGTGGGCGTCCACTACCCGCCCAACCACCTGCAACCCGCCTTCGCCCGGTGGACTCGGCCCCTACCCGTCACCGAGCGGACCGCCCGGGAAATCCTCAGCCTGCCCTTCCACCCGGCCATGACCCCCGACGACGCCCGATGGACGGCCACCGCCCTCCTCGAAACCCTGACCAAGAGGAGTCCTTGACCCCGGCGCCTGAGCACCGGCAGCCCACCCCCTCCTGGCGGCGCCAGCGCCGCCTTTGCCCACCGCCCGGAAAGGAACAGCAAATGACCGGATCCCCCGACACCACGGCCCCCCGCCGACGTCTCCTCCTGACCGGCGTCGGCGGGGCCCCCGGCCTCGACCTCGCCGCCTGCCTGACGTCCGCCGGCCACACCGTGCTGGGCACCGACTCCAATCCCCTCGCCCCTGGACTGATCATCCCGGGCATCTCCTCCCGGCTCGTCGCCCGCGCCGACAGCCCTCAGTACAAGGACGATCTGCGCGCCCTGCTCGCCGGATTCCACCCCGAGGCAATCATCCCGGGCGTCGAACGTGAACTGCCTCTGCTCATCGAGATGCAGGACGAACTCGACGCCGCGGGCATCCGGACGTGGCTGCCTGCGGCCCGCACGGCGACCACCACCTTGGACAAGGCCCTCTTCTACGAGGCCGTCACCGCCAAGGGCATCCCCACCCCCCTCACCGCCCGACCCGAGGATCTGCGCATACTGCCCGAGACCAGCGGGCTCATCGTCAAGCCCCGCCGGGGGAGGGCTCCAAAGACGTCCACTTCTGCCACACCCGCCGGCAGGCGGCGGTGCTGTGCGAGCTGGTCGCGGACCCGATCGTGCAGCAGCGCATCACCGGGCAGGAGTTCAGCGCGGACTGCCTGGTGGACCGCGACGGCCGCGCCTCCGTCATCCTGCGCCGCAGGCTCCTGGTCCACGGCGGCATGTCGATGGTCGCCTCCACCTTCTACCACGAGCAGGCGACACAGCTGGTCAAAGCCACCCTCACGGCGATCGGAGCCGCCGGCCCCTGCGACGTGCAGGGGTTCATCACCGCCGACCACCCCGACCCTGTCGTGATCACCGAAGTCAATCACCGTCTCGGCGCCGGGTTCCGCCTCAGCGAAGCCGCCGGCGCCGACCTGATCGGCCAGACCCTCAACGGACTCTTCGGCGCACCCGTGAACCATCACAGCCTGGCCTACCGGCCCGACGTCCACCTCACCAAGTACGTCGCCGAGCTGTCCACCCAGCCCAGGCCCCAGCAGCCATGGAGGAGCCACCCGTGACGCACCCACTGCCCGCCCATCTGACCGGCACCGGGCTGGCGCTGCGCCCGTTCTCCCCCGAAGACGAGCCGCTCCTCACCCAAGCCCTCGGTGACGCCGAGATCCTCCGCTGGGCCACTGGGGCGCACCTGCACCGCCTCCCCGCCGACGAACGAGCCGCCCAGTGGCTGCGCACCCGCCTGGCGGCCTGGAGCGACGGCGTCCCCGACTTCGCCATCGCCGATCCTGGCACCGGCGAGCTCACCGGCTACATCGGCCTGCGCCGCATCCACAACGGCAACGCCGAGGTCGGCAGCTGGATCGCGCCGTGGGCCCGCGGCCGGGGCCTCGCAGCGGACGCCCTGCTGACCGCGGCCGGATGGGCCCTGGCCCCCACCACCCGCGGCGGCCTGGGGCTCCACCGCATCGCTCTGCACCACTCCACCGGCAACCCGGCCTCGTGCACCGTCGCAACCAAGGCCGGGCTCCTGCTGGAAGGCACCATGCGACAGGCCACCACCGACCACACCGGCACCCGCTACGACTCCCACCTCCACGCCCGTCTGGCCAGCGACCCCGACCCCCGCGAGCGCGTTCCCACCCCGTCGTGAGCACAGCCGTGGGACGATCTCTGAACCCGCCAGCCTGCCGCCATCACCCGCGTCACCCCGAGGTTTACCTGTGTCCAGCCGAACCGATCTGCGTACCGTTCTCGACTCGTACCTGGCCCGCCACCCCACCGAGAGCACCCGCCTGGCCGACGTGGCCGCCGCCCTCGACGCCGTACACAACACGCCAGACCCGCTGCCGGTGACGTGCAGCGCCGTCGTTGTCGACCGCGCCCGCCGCATCCTGCACACGTCCAGCGTTCCCGCCGGACCCGGCCTGCCAGGCGCAAAACTCCGGCGCGGGGACCGCAGCCCACTGGCCACCGCCCTGCGCGCCGTACACGACCAAACCGGCATCCCCCCCGGCGACCTCTGCCTCACCCCGCAGCACCTCCGCACCCCCATCGACATCGCACCGGGCCCCGGCGCGACCAGCCGGGCACCCGACGCACCGATCGCCGATCTCCGCTTCGCGTTCCACCTCGCCCACACACCCAGCACCGCAGCGCGCTGGCAGCCCACAGCGGATACCGCCCTTGCGGAGCTGAAGGCCAAGGTGAGCGGTCTGGACGGACAGACACCCCCGCTGAACGCCTCGGCGCTGATCTACAACTCCCGCGGCGAGTACCTGCTGCACCTGCGTGACATGCGGGACGGCATCTGGGCTCCGGGGTGCTGGGCCCTGCTCGGCGGCGGCCACGAACCCGGCGACCGCACCCCGCAGGACACGATCCTGCGAGAACTGGCGGAGGAAGCGGGCATCGTTCCCCAGCGGCTGGAGGCGTTCCTGGACGAAGAGGTCCGCGACGAAGACGGCCTGACCGTCCCGGTCCGAATCTTCACCGCGCTCTGGGAAGGCGACCCCGCCCAGCTTCCTCTGACGGAGGGTGTGATGCTCGCCTGGTTCCCCCCGGCCACCATGCCCCGCCTCCGTCTCGGCGGAGAAACCCTCGAGCTGGTCCAACGCCACGCACGGGTCTGTACGGTGAGCGGTGTAACTCCCGAGCTAGAAGCGACAGTTGATGACTGACGTGGCGAGTGACATCGAGGCCGGGGAGGCCGTTGTGAGTGGGGCGGGCGCCGTGGATGACGGTCTGGTCGCCGAGCTGGTGGCCCGGGCTCAGGCCGGTGGGGTGAAGCTCACCGGGGAGGGCGGCCTCGAAGCGGGTGCTGGAGTCCGCGCTGGAGGGCGAACTCACCGATCATCTGGGGCATGAGCCCGGTGAGCGGGCCGAGGGCGGCCGGGAGAACTACCGCAACGGGCACCGGTCCAAGACAGTGATCACCGAGTCGGGGCCGGTCGGGATCGCGGTGCCGCGGGACAGGGCCCCGGGTCGTTCGAGCCGCAGCTGGTCAAGAAGCGTCAGCGGCGTCTGGGCGGGGTGGACGAGATGGCCCTGTCGTTGTCGGCGAAAGGGCTGACGCACGGGGAGATCTCCGCGCATCTCGCCGAGGTGTACGGCGCGGAGATCTCCAAGTCCACGATCTCCACGATCACCGACAGCGTGATGGCCGGCATGACGGAATGGCAGAACCGTCCCCTGGACAGCGGGCGGTTTCCATCAGTGGTTGCGAATCACCTGGTCAATAGGCCTGTGAGGCATTGTCGCATGGCCTCGGCGGGGGTACTGTCTCCGAGTGTGATGCGGGGGCGGTGTTCAGGGCTTCGGCGTAGTTCGGTGTCGTCCGTTTTGATCATGTGAGGCCGAGGAGGGCGAGGGGCCGGGTGTGGTCTCGGGCTGCCTGTCGGAGGCCGGCGGCGATGTTGCGGATGCCGGCGAGGCGGAAGGCTCCGATTGCGAGGTTTCTGCAGGTGGCCATCGCTCGGGGTGCGTTTCCGGTCCGCAGTTGGGAGGCGTCCTGGGTGAAGGTGACGTCCCTGACGTGGTGCAGGGCCTCGACGGTCCAGTGTCCTCGGATTAGTCGGGCGAGCTGAGCCGGGCCGGCCTGTTCGGCGGTAAGGCTGGTGACCGCGTAGACGGTCTTAAGGCCAATACCAGTGACTTAAGGTTTGCGGGTTCGGGTCTTGGTTGGTGGGTTGATCGGTGCGGTGCGCCAGTGCGGGGCGATGGTCACGGCGCCGGCGGGGTCACGGGTGGGCTGGGGCCAGATGCGGTGCTCGTCGCGTTTGACGCCGAAGTTGGACATCTTGCGTTTGACGACGCGGGGGTTGGAGCGCCTGCGGCGGATGGGCAACAGGCGTGCGGCGATCTCGCGGAGCCCGTCGGTGAGGGCCGTGGCCAGGTGGTCAGGGGGAAAAGGCCGCCTGCGCGGTGACCTGGCGGCGGGCGAGTCGGATGGTGCGGGTGAAGGAGAGCCGGTCGGGGTCGAGGCCGACCTGCCCAGCGGCGTCGTGCATCAGGGTGCGGATGGCGTGGTGGACCAGCATGTGTGCCCAGACCTCCTGCTCAACGCCTTGGGGCGAGCGGGACCGCAGGACCTGGGTGGGTCCGCGCTGGTGGGTCTTCAGCTCGTCCAGCGCGTTCTCGAACTCCCAGCGCTGGTGGTAGAGGGCGGCCAGTTCGGTGGCCGGGGCGGCATCAGGGTCGAGGACCGTGGTGATCAGCCGGTAAGGGACGTCCTGTCCGGGCCGTCCGGGGTCCTCCAGGGTGTACTCGATCACCCGCACCGCCTCCGGGTCGGTCCGCTTGCGGTGGTCTTTGGCCGCGACGATCTCTGACAGGTATGAACCGTCGGGCAGCTCTTCGCGGACTGGCAGCACCTGGTGGGCACGGATGCGCCAGAGCAGGTCCGCACCGCCGGCCGAAGCCGCCCGCCACAGCTCCAGGCCGGTGAAGCCGCGGTCGGCCAGCAGCAGATCACCTTCGCCCAGGTGGCCGAAGAGTTCGCGGGCCAGTACTGGTTCGGACGTGGTGCACGGACCGAGCGCCGCGGCGGTGATGGCGTGGGTGCCGCACTCGGCCAGCGCGACCACTCGCACCTGAGGGTACGCACACCGCTGGGTACGGTGAGTCTTCGGGCGCCCGAAGTGCACCGCGTTCTCCTGGCTGTCCGGAACGTCGAAGACCGTGCCGTCGACGGCCATCAGCCGCCACCGGCCGTAGAAGGCACCTCGGGTCGTCTGCGTCGCCAACGGCCGGGCCACCTGAGCGAACAGATCCTTCAGCGGTTGTGGGCCGAGTTTTGCGCGCGCTCTCGAGATCGCCGCTGTCGTCGGCACCTGCCATGACCCCGACCAACGTTTCGCCCAGGCCAGCCTATGCGTCAGCAGCCGGGCGACCTCTTCATAGCCCTGGCCGGAGAACAAGCACATCGCCAGCACGAAGTAGACCACCACACGCGGCGGCAGCAGCCGGTTGCGCTGCCCGGACCTCCCGCACTCGGCCACCACCCGATCCACCAACTCCGGCGGAAACGACCGCGTCAGCAGCCCGACCGCAATGCGATCCGACAACCGCTCGTCCGTCTCCGGCTTCACCTGACCCGGCCGCGGCATCCGGCACCTCCCCACCCCGCACCCCACCAACCGACAACCTTAAGTCACTGGTATTGAGGCTAGCCGCCCGGACAAGACCTGGCACCGCAGGTCCGCAGCTGCCCGCGGAAAGGGGCCGTGCCCCGGGGACACTATCGCCTGCCACGCCTCTGCCGCAGTTCCCCAGGCGCCCGCACCCCACCGGAACACCGCGCAGGACGCCGACGAACTGATGGCTCGTCTCGCCTTCCTGTAGAACAGCAACCTGCTGAAGCGGCGTGGGCCTCCGCTCGCCACCCGGCCGGCGCGGGCCGGTCAGATGCGCCAGGAGCGGAGGGTTTCCGCGATGTCGTAGATCTTCAGCCGGGTCTCGCGTGCTTTTCTGATCAGGTCGGACAGCGCTCCGTAGGGCGGGTCGATGCCTTCGCCGGACTGGTCGAGGTACTGGGTGGTGACGAAGGCGGCGAAGAGGCTGTTGCGGTGGGGGAGCGGCTCGAGCCGCACGATGGTGTGCAGGAGCGCGGCAGCCCGCCACGCAGCGTCGGGATTGGACTCGGCGAGCGTCGGCGTGCGGGTCTTGTGACGGGCGACAGCCGCGACCAGGGCCGAGTAGTCGGTGACGGACACGTCGTCGTGGCCGAGGGCGATGTCCTGAACATCCAGGAGCCAGGAAACATCGACGTACAGGGTCTCGCTCATCAGGCGGCAGTGGCTCCCCGGTCGCGCTCGGAGGGAGGAATCTCCTCCGGGAACGCCTCGTCGAACTCCTCACGCAGTCGGTCCGCCCACGACGCAGCGCCCGCCACGAACCGCTTACGGTGCATCTCGCGCACGCCTAGGTCGTGCAGGTACTGCTTCAGGCTCTTGCCCTCGGCAGCAGCGGCAGCACGCACGCCTTCCATCTCTTCCTCGGTGAAGGACACGTTCAGTGACGGCATACCGACATGGTACCTACTTGGTGCCTACCGAGGGAAGCGCAAGGTGGGCCCGGCCGACCAGGCCCAAGCACGGGTACCGTGAGCCAGCGGCTTCCTTCGCTGGGCAGGCCGCAGCGTTACGCCTTCTGCACGCGATCGGTGCGCGAAAAGTACGCCTTATGCACAGTAGCCGAGTACCCATGGCCAAGAGCCAACCGAGTTGGCTACCACGCGGACAGCCCGTATAGGGCCCCAGCCCGCATCACAAAGCCGTCGCCGAGGAACAGCTCATCGAGCAGGAGCCGGTCGGCAAACGCATCACCGCCCGCATCGCACTGTCCGACACCGCCGCGCGCAGATAACAGCCAGCCGCTTCCGTCCGGCCGCAGTGAGGCACCAGCATGAACATGGCCCCCGCCTTCGAAGACCGCGTGGCGCTGCAGCGCACCGCTGACGAGGCGCACGGCCGTGTGCAGCGGCTCAACGATGCCTACGGCCGAAGCCGCCCGTGAACGAGTGGAACGAGGATCAGCACGCTGCCTGGCACGCCGCCTGGAAGGCCTGGGTCGACGACGTCTGCAGTGTCGAGGAGGCGATCACGGTATTCGCCTTCGAGCACGGTAGACAGATCCGCCAAGTTGATGCGGATGTGAAGGCGGTGGCCTGCCGCCCAGGGCCCACCGCCTGACCTTGAACTCCGTCGGCGGCCAGCCCTGACACGGGCTCGGGCGCGCGGCGGACACGGCCCCCGGCCCGAACCGTATACGGTAGCTGCCGGCCCCTGGCCTTTCATCTCACCGACGGCCAGGCCAGCGACTCCCGGCCGGCGCCGCTGAGGAGGTCCTGCTCGGCGTGGACACCCACAAGGACGTTCACGCCGCGGCTGTCATCACCATGCCCGGTGCCACCCTGGACGGCCGGAGCTTCCCGGCGACCGCGAGGGGATACCGTCAACTCCTCGCTTGGGCCCGCTCGTTCGGAGTGGTGCGACGTGCCGGCGTCGAGTGCACCGGCTCCCAGGGGGCGGCCTTGACCCGCCACCTGCACGCCGAGGGAATCAAGGTCACGGAGGTCAACCAGCCGGACAAGGCCGCCCGCCGACGCCACGGCAAGACCGACGCCGTCGACGCCGAAGCCGCCGCCCACGCCGTGCTGTCCGGGCACACCACCGCCACGGCCAGGACGAGCGAGGGCCCAGTGGAGATGCTGCGGCTGTTCAAACTCGCCAAGGGATCCGCGATCAAGTCCCGCACCCAGGCCATCAACCAGCTCAAAAGCGTCCTGGTCTGCGCCGACTCCGCCCTGCGTGAGGCCCTGGCCGGCCTGACCAACCCGCACCTGATCAAACGGTGAACCGCTCCGGGTCTGGTGGAGGCTCGATTCCCTGAGAGGATCGAGTCATGGCACGTCCGTCCCCCCTATCCTGCTGAGCTTCGTGAGCGCGCGGTGCGTATGGTTGCGGAGGTCCGCCCGAACTACCTGACCGAGTGGGCCGCGATGAAGGCGGTTGCAGCGAAGCTCGGGATCGGTGCCGCTGAGACGGTGCGGACCTGGGTCCGCAAAGCCGAAGTCGATGCCGGTCGGGGTCCGGGCGTGACGTCGGACGAGGCTGCAGAGATCAAGCGCCTGAAGGCGGAGAACGCCGAACCGCGGCGGGCGAACGAGATCCTCAAGGCGGCCTCGGCTTTCTTCGCGGCCGAGCTCGACCGGCCGTCGAAGCGCTCGTAGCGTTCATCGACGCACACCGCCAGGTGTTCGGAGTCGAGCCGATCTGCCGAGTCCTGACCGGCCACGGACTCAAGATCGCGACGAGCACCTACTACGCGGCGAAGAACCGCGCCCCCAGCACTCGGACAGTCCGCGACGCCGAGCTGAAGACGCAGATCAGCCGCGTCCACACGGACGACTTCAGCGTCTACGGGGTCAGGAAAGTCTGGTGGCAGTTGCATCGCGAGGGCATACCGGTGGCCCGCTGCACCGTCGCCCGGCTGATGCGCGACCTGGGCCTGGAGGGCGCCCGGCGAAGGAAGAAGATCCGCACCACCGTTCGGGACGATGGCCATGATCGAGCAGCTGACCTGCTGCAACGTGACTTCACGGCGTCCCGGCCGAACGAAATATGGGTCGCCGACTTCACCTATGTCGCCACCTGGTCCGGGATCGTCTACGTCGCGTTCGTCGTGGACGTGTTCTCCCGGGCAATCGTGGGCTGGTCCGCCGCCACCAGCAAGCGGGCCAAGCTCGTCCTCGATGCCCTCGACATGGCCTTGTGGCGCCGCGACCGCGCCGGAACTCCCGCTGTCCGGGCCTGGTTCATCATTCGGATACCGGCAGCCAAGCAATACACGTCCTTCGCGTTCACCACGCACCTCCTCGAGGCCGGTATCGACGCCTCGATCGGCACCGTCGGCGACGCCCTGGACAACGCGCTCATGGAGTCCCGGATCGGCCTCCACAAAACCGAGCTGATCAAACCCCGCAGGCCCTGGCACGGCCTCCCCGACGTCGAACTCGCCACTGCGGAATGGGTCGACTGGTTCAACAACCAGCGCCTCCACACCGCCATCGGCGACATCCCACCCCACGAGCACGAAACCAACCACTATGCTCAACACCAGCCCCAACCGGCGGCTGGAGTCAACTCATAGGGCCTCCACCGATCCCGGAGCGGTTCAGACTGACACTGGCGTACCCCGTTCTTTTTTCGATGGTTGAGCGCAGCTGCTTGTACCGTGCGCTTGCTCGGCTACAACCTGTCGGTTTCTGACCTTGCTCAGCCGTCACCCGGCACTGACAGCCGTAGCGGAGCCGATCACCCGCGCGGGTATCTGCTAGCCGTCGGTGGGGGAGGGGGCAAGAAGGCTGGTCAGTCGAGCGCAGTGCTCGTTCAGTACGCTTGCGAACTCTCGTGCCTTTGCGGCAGTCCATCGCCCTGACGGTCCTGAGATGGCCACAGAGGCAGCAGGGTGTCCGGCCGGAGTCAGTACCGACGCTGCCAACCCGGTCAGCCCGGGATGATTGGCTCCCTCGGACACTGCGAATCCCTGTTCCCGCACCGTGCTCAGCGCATGCTCGACATCAGAGGGGTCCGGGTGTTCCGGTGCCCGTTTGAGGAGTGCGGTGACTTCGCGTGCTGGAAGGTAGGCCAGGATGGCTTGTCCACTGCAGCCCCGGTGCAGTGGTGTCGTAGATCCCAGGCGGGCTGCCCTGCGTAGTTCGTGGGCGCTTTCCACGCCGAGGACCAATACGGCCTCATCCCCGGCCCGCAGATGCAGCGTTGCGGTTTCTCCGGATTGCCGCGCCAGCGCCTGGAGAACCGGGCGGGCCTCGACGAACGCGTCGGCCCGCGGCATGACCTGAGCTGCGAGTGCCATCAGCTGCGTCCCTATGCGGTACCCGCCAGAGTCCACGTGGACGAGGTACGCCTCCTCCTGCAGTACACGCAGCAGCCGATAGGCGGTCGGTTTGTTGAGACCGACAGTCTCGGCCACTTCCTGAAGGCTGACCGGACCGCGGGATGCTGCCACGGCTTCGAGGAGCCGAAGGGCCCGCCTCGCGGTGTTCCCGCCTTGAGTCTCCGCCACCGGGCACCCGGTCTCATAGTTTCAAACTACGGGGTCAATACGTAGAACCATAGGTCGACAACGTCCGGCTCGCAAGGCCCGCCGAGTTCCTGGTTTTCAGCCCTTGACGGGTGTGAGGGGTCCTGTCACTCTCGGCCCCCAATGTGAAACCTGCGTTACAAATAGTGAAACCGGATGGAACAATGGCAGACATATCTGGCGCGCCGCCGTCTGTGGGCAACACCTCCGACATACGACAGGTCCAGGCCCGTGTCGCATCCCGGCTCGACGGTCTGCCCGTGACGCGGTGGCACCGACGGGTCCTCGCCGTCGTCGGTCTCGGCTCCTTCTTCAACTTCTTCGAGGTAGCTCTCAGCAGCCTCCTCATCCCCCTGCTGCCAGCAGCATGGGTAGTCACGACGACCGACAAATCCCTTCTCATCAGCGCCACCTTCGCCGGCGAACTCCTGGGCGCGGTCGCCCTGTCCGGCCTCGCCGACCGCGTGGGGCGCCGCCGGATGTTCCAGATCAACCTGGTCGCCTACGCTGTGCTGTCCGTGGCCGCCGCCTGCGCGCAGGGGCCCACTCAGCTGATCGTGCTGCGGTTCCTGCTGGGCATCGGGCTCGGCGCGGAGCTCGCGCTGGTGGACACCTACCTGACCGAGCTCATGCCCGCCGCGCGCCGAGGACGGATGCTGGCCAATGCCTACGCACTCGGCATGCTGGCAGTGCCCGTGGCCGGAGTCCTCGCTGCCAAGCTGCCACTCTCCATGGCGGGCATCGCCAGCTGGCGCTGGCTCATGGTGTTCGCCGGATCCGGGGCGCTCTGCGTCTACCTGCTGCGCCGCAACCTGCCGGAGTCTCCAAGGTGGCTGGCGACGCACAACCCGACGGAAGCGATGGCCGCAGTGGACCGCATCGAGGAGACCGCAGGCTTGCCGGCTACGGGATCCTTCCCCGCTGCCCCTGCGCTGGGGCTGGGGCGCCAGCGCAATGAAGAGACGGCCCGGCGCCTGAAGCTGTGGGGTCCGGATCTGCGGCGGCGCACGGCTTTGGTGTGCCTGATGGAGACGCTGGGGCCCATCGGGTTCTACGGCTTCGCCTCCATCGCCCCGCTGGTACTGCTGCACAAGGGCTACACCGTGGTCGAGTCGCTGAGCTACCTGGCCATGACCGCGATCGGCTACCCACTCGGGGGCTATGTCCTGATGCACCTTGCCGAACGAGTTCAGCGCCGGACACTCGTCATCGTCTCGTCAGTCCTGGTCGCCATCGCGGGCACCGTGTTCGGCATGGGCACCACGGTCTGGGTGATCGTGCCCGCGGGACTGCTCACCACCTTTATGAGCGTCATCAACGCCACCGTCTCGCGCGCGTACGGCGCCGAACTGTTTCCCACAGCGGTGCGAAACACAGCCCTGGGGCGGACCTATTCGCTGTCCCGCCTGGTTGCCGTCATCCTGCCGTTTTGCACCTTGCCCGCTCTGGAACACCTCGGTGCCAGCCCCGTCTACCTTGCCTGCGGGTGCCTCATCGCCCTGATGAGTGTTGCAGTCGCACTATTGGGCCCAAGGACCAATGCGGTCGCGCTCGAGGACGTCTAACGGCGGCCTACGTGCCCGCCGCCTTCACCGGGAGCAGGCGATGGAAGTCCGAACGGCCGCCGGTGCGATGCTCCGCGAGCAGACGCAGGGCAAGGGGGATGTCTTCCTGCTCGAAGGCGGTCACGATCCCCTCGTGCTCGGCCAGGATGGCCTCCGCCCGGGCCACGTCGCCCGCCGCTGCGGCTCGGCGATAGACCAGCGCCCGGTGCGGCTCCAGCGCCTCCCACAGCTGCCGTATGAACTTGAGCAGCCACTCATTGTCACAGCGGTCGAGAAGGGCGAAATGGAACTTCCTGTTGCTCACGATCGTCGCCTGAGCGTCCGCGGCCGCCACAGCCGCCCGCTGCGCCTCCAGAGCAGAACGCATAGCGGCCACATCCTCCGCCCGCAGCCGCACCGAAGCACTGGCCTCCGCCTCGGCCTCCAGGAGGTCCCGGATGCGGAAGATGCCGTCGACGCTTTCCGCGGTCAGCTCGGTCACCGTGTAGCCGCGCTGGGGAACGTACTGGACGATCCCTTCGCCGGCGAGCGTCTTCAACGCCTCCCGGACCGGGATGACACTCAGCCCCAGTTCCTGGGCGGCGGTCGTCTGCCGGATCGGGGCGCCGGGCGCCAGGTCCCCGCGCACGATCGCGTCACGCAGCTCGGCCAGGGCCACGGCCTCGGCCGTACGGGGAAGTGAAGTTCGCTTAAGTGCCACCCCGCCATCGTAGGCGAGCATTCGACACAACTAGATGTTATAAATTCTAATGGGAGTGTCCGGAGGACCAGGACACGTCTCGCACCCGCTCCGGGTGCGTCCATTGATGGAGGTGAGCGCGGTGCCCGCACCGACGCCAACGACCAACCGTCCCCCCACCGCCCCCGAGGGCCCCACGGGCCGGCTCGCTACCTGGCTGGCGCAGACCACGATCGACCAGATCCCAGAGCGGGTCAGGGAACGAGCCGCGCATCTGGTGCTCGACGGACTGGGCTGTGCGCTGATCGGAGCCCAGCTCCCCTGGTCACGCAAGGCCGTCGGCGCGGTCCTGGGGATGGAAGGTGCGGGGGACAGTCCGGTGATCGGCTGGGGCTGTATGACCAGCGCCCCCGCCGCCGCCGTCCTCAACGGCACGTTCATCCAGGGCTTCGAACTCGACGACTACTTCCCCAGGGCCCCGCTGCACAGCGCGTCGCTCGTCCTTCCCGCGCTGCTGTCCACCGCCTCCCACACGGGCGCGGTCTCGGGAGCGGAGTTTTTGCGGGCCGCGATCCTCGGATTCGAGGTGGGCCCGCGGGTCGGCTTCGCTCTCAACGGGGCCGAGATGCTCTCACGGGGCTGGCACTCGGGCTCCGTCTTCGGCACCCACGCTGCAGCCGCGGCATCCGGCGCCCTGCGCGGTCTGGACGCGGCCGGGTTCGAAGACGCTCTCGGTCTCGCGGGGACTCAGTCCGCCGGGCTGATGGCTGCCCAGTACGAGGCGATGTCCAAGCGCATGCACCACGGCTTCGCCTCGCGCAACGGCTACTACGCCGCAGGCCTGGCCGACGCCGGCTACACCGGCATCAAGAAGGTGTTCGAACGCCCCTACGGCGGATTCCTGTCCACCTTCGGTGAGGGACACAACCCCGACGCCACCCAGATCACCAAGGACCTGGGACAGGTCTGGAACACCGAGAGGATCACTGTCAAGATCCACGCGGCCATGGGCGGCCTCCACCCCGCCATCGATGCCGCTCTCGCCCTCGCCGCCGAGCACAACCTTTCGGCCGGCTCCATCGAGCACATCCGTATCGACGTCCCCGACGCCATCTACCACCACGGCTGGTGGGTGCCGGAAAGGCCCCTGACCACCATCGGGGCCCAGATGAACATCGGCTTTGCCGTCGCGGTCGCCCTCCTGGACGGACAGGTGCGGCCCGAGCAGTTCCACGACGAACGCATCGACGCCGACGACGTGTGGAAGCTGATCGCCCACACCGAGGTGAACCTCGACAACGACACCAAGGACCCCACCTGGCCCGAGCCCGGCTACAACACCCGCGTCACGATCACCGCGCACGGAGGCAAGACCTACACCCGGGCCCTGAACCAGCCGCATGGCGGGCCCGACGACCCCCTGACCAACGCGGAGATCCGGGAGAAGTACCTGGCCCTGACCTCACGCGTCACCGATCCCGCGCATGCCGCCGAGATCGAGCAGGTCGTGCTGAACCTTGAGGACCACGACAGCATCCACGACCTCATCACCCTCCTCGCCGCTCCCGTCCGCGGCGCCCTCGACTGACACCCACCAGGGACCATGATGACCATCACCGCACGGGCCAGGCTCCGGGCCTTGCTCACCGAAGGCGACCTGATCACCGCACCGGGCGTCTTCGACGGGTTGTCCGCCGCACTCGTCGCCCGTACGGGCTTCAAGGCCGGATACCTCACCGGCGCAGGCGTCGCCGTGGCCGGCTTCGGTCTGCCCGACATCGGCCTGCTCACACAGACCGAGATGACCGAGAGGGCCCGCATCGTCGCCGAGGCACTCGGCGACGTGCCCCTGATCGCCGACGCCGACACCGGCTACGGCGAGCCCATGAACGTCGTCCGCACCCTCCATGCCTACGAGAGGGCAGGCGTCGCCGCCATCCAGCTCGAAGACCAGGCCTTCCCCAAGAAGTGCGGACACCTTCCCGACAAGGAACTCGTCACCGCCGACGAGTTCGTCACCAAACTGAGCGCCGCACTCGATGCCCGCACCGACCCGGACCTTCTGGTCATCGCCCGCACCGACGCACGTGGCCCGCTGGGGATCAACGAAGCCATCGACCGCGCCAACCGCTACGCCCAGGCCGGTGCCGACATCATCTTCGTCGAGGCGCCCGAGAACCTCGACGAGATCGAGCAGATCGCCCGCGAGGTCGACGCCTCCCTGTTGATCAACATGGTGCAGGGCGGCCTCACCCCCGACACGGCCCCCGACAAACTCGCCGCCCTCGGCTACCGGATCGCCATCCACCCCGGAGCACTCCTGGCCCCCTACGTCCTCCACGGCCTGGACGCGCTCGGCCGCCTCGGCGGCACCATGCCCGAGGCCACCGCCGGACCCCGGGGACTGTTCGAGCTGGTCGGGCTGCGCGAATGGTCCGCAATCGGCGAGCGCTACCGCGACAAGACGAAGGACGGTGCCTGATGGGCATGACCATGATCGAGAAGATCCTCGCCCGCAAAGCAGGCCGGGAACAGGTCAGCGTGGGCGACACCGTGGTCTGCGACGTCGACATGACCGTCATGATCGACCTGCAGTTCGCCACCAGCTGGGTACAACCCCTGAAAATCAACGACCCCGACAAGGTCGCCGTGGTCATGGACCACGCGGTGCCCGCACCCTCCGTCCACGACGCACTCGGCGGCACCCACGCCCGCGCCTTCGCACGCGACTTCAACATCGAGAAGTTCTACGACGTCGGCCAGCACGGCATCTGCCACCAGGTCATAGCCGAGAACGGACTCGCCCGCCCGGGAGAGATCCTCGCCTGCACCGACTCCCACACCTGCGCAGGCGGCGCCTACAACACCGCGGCCCGCGGACTGGGACCGGCGGAGGTCTATTCGATCCTGTGCACCGGGAAGACCTGGTTCCAGATCGCCCCCACCATCCGGTACGAGTTCACCGGCACCAAGCCCGCCAACGTGTCCGGCAAGGACATCTTCCTCTACATCGCCGGCACGTACGGGGACGCCACCAACCACAACCTCGAATACGGCGGCCCGGGGCTGGCTTCCATCCCGATGAACGACCGGCGCACCATCGCCACTCAGGGTGCCGAGATCTCGGCGGACTTCTCAACTTTCCCCATCGACGACCTCGCCCGCGCATTCCTTTCCGAGCACGGAGCCGCCGAGGGCACCTACCAGGCCGCCGATGCGGATGCCGACGCGACCTACGCCGCAGTCCGCACCATCGACCTCTCCTCCCTCGAGCCCTACGTCGCCCGCCCCGGCACTGTCAGCAACAACTCCCTGCCGGTCTCTGCTATCGAAAAGCGCCCGGTGAACCAGTGTTTCATCGGGTCCTGCGCCAACGGACAGCTCGAGGACCTTCGGATCGCCGCCGAGATCGTCCGGGGCCACAAGGTCGCGCCCGGCGTCCGCCTCCTGGTCACCCCCGCATCCCAGCAGGTCTACCGCGAAGCTCTCAAGGCCGGATATCTCCAGGACCTGACCGACGCGGGCGCCGTCGTCACCAACTCCACCTGCGGTGCCTGCTTCGGCTACCACATGGGACTGCTCGCCCCCGGAGAGGTCTGCCTGACCTCCTCCACCCGCAACTTCACCGGCCGCATGGGCAGCCCCGACGCGGAGATCTACATGGCCTCCCCAGCCACCGTCGCCGCCTCCGCCCTGGCCGGACACGTCACCGACCCGCGAGGAGCAAGGCACTGATGAACACCACAATCAGCGGCCACGTCTGGGTCGTCGGAGACTCGGTCACCACCGACGCCATGTACCCGGCCTTCGCCATGAAGCTGCCCGTACCCGAAGCCGCCAAGCACATCTTCTACGAGCTGCGCCCCGGCTGGACCGATCAGGTCCAACCGGGAGACATCGTCATAGCCGGTCGCAACTTCGGTCTCGGATCCTCCCGGCCCGTGGCCGCGCTCTTCCGCGAACTCGGCGTCGCCGCCCTGGTCGCCGAAGAGTTCAACTCGCTCTTCCTGCGCAACTGCATCAACCACGGACTGCCCGCCCTCACCGTCCCCGGCGTGCACGAGGCCTTCCACGACGGTGACCTCATGCACCTGGACTTCGCCGAAGGCTGGGTGGAGAACGACGAGTCCGGCAACCGCCTCCAGGGTGGAGCCCTGCCACCGCTCGTCCTGGACATCCTCGCTGCCGGAGGCATCATCCCCAAGCTCGCACGCGAGGGCTACGTCCCGATCCCCGCCTAGGGCGGGACCGAACGCCGGTGGCGGGGACCAAGAACAACACAATGGAGTCCCCGCCACCGCCCCTACCTCAGTCGTCGACGTCATCCCCACGGGCGCGTAAGCCGACGCACAGTAACGCGTACAAGGACGCACCGGCGTCCACCAAGCGGTCCGGCAAGTGGGCGACGCCCATCACGCAGACCTGTACCCCCGCCACCCAAGGACTTCCCCTCATGCACAACCGCATCGCCCCCGGCGTGACTCTCATCGCCACCAGCAAACGCGACAACGCCTTCCTCGTCGACGGGGACGACGGCTTCACGTTGATCGACGTCGGCTGGGCCAAGGCGCCGCAAAGCCTGCTCACCGCCGTTGCTGACCTGGGACGCAAGCCGTCCGACATCCGCCGCATCGTGCTCACCCACGCCCACCCCGACCACGTCCAGGGCGCAGCGCAGCTCCGCGACCTCACCGGAGCGCCCATCCTCATCCACCCCGCCGACGCGCCCTGGCTCGATGCCGGCCGGGTGCCCCCCGAGGGCCGCTCCGGCTTCGTGGGCCGCGCCATCGACCGTCTGCCCAAGCTCCACTGGACCCCGTTCACCCCCGACGCCACCGTCAACGACGGAGAACTCATCCAGGATTCGGACGGACTTCGGGTCGTACACACGCCCGGTCACAGCCCCGGTCACATCGTCCTGGTGCACGAGCCCACCCGCACCGTGCTACTGGGCGACGCCGTCTTCAACCGAGGCGCCATCGCCCTTGGCCCCGCCGCTCTCGCCGCCGACCCCGATCTGCGACGCGCCAGCCTCGCCAAACTCCCCGCCGACCTGCGCACCATCGGATTCGCGCATGGAGCCCCGCTCACCGAAGGAAACGCCGACGCCTTCCACGAATTCCTGGAAGCACTCCGGGCCCCCGCCTGACCCGTTGCCCGGCCACGCCCCCCACCACGCCGCACACAACCGCCTCGCCACCGACACCGGCGCAGCCGTGAGCATCCCCTCGCCGGAGCTGTTCGCATGCATCGCGTGCCTCCGACCACCAGATGCCTCCCCCTCCCACGGGGCGAGGCGGCGGTCAACACCTGGAACGCCCGGCGGGCGTCGGTGCTGTCGTGGCTGGGCTGGTGCGGCGAGTACGGGTACGACGGCCCGAAGGTGCCGGCGTGGGCGAAGCGGATGACTCCGCCGGACTCTGAGACCCCGGCCGCTCGAAGATGGCCATCGACCGGCTGATCGCCCGTCGCGATGTCCATCTCCGGGAGAAGACCCTGTGGCGGATGCTCTACGAAACGGTCGCGCGGTCGGAGGAGATCCTCGGAGTCAACATCGAGGAGCTGGACCTCGCCGGGCGTCGGGCCCCGGTGAAGGGCAAGGGCGCCCGGCCACGCACCCGGCGCCGCGGCGCGGTACGCGAGGACTTCGTGCTGGAGACCGTGTACTGGGACGCGGGCACCGCGCGGCTGCTGCCCCGCCTGCTCAAGGGCCGTACGCGCGGGCCGGTGTTCGTCACCCACCGCAAGCCGGGCCCAGGCGCACGAGTCCAAGCGCGCCGATCTGGTCTTCCATGCCGTCCTGGTAGCGCTGGTAGAGCTGCCCGGCCTTGCCGTGGAAGATCTTCCGGGCGAGCGCGTGGCGGCCCTCCTGGAGGTCGGCCTGCGCCTTGATCTGGCGCCGGTAGCCGGGCTCGTCGGCCAGACGCAGGATGTGCAGGGACTTGGCGATCCGCCCGTAGTGGGCGATCGCATCCCCCAGCGGGGTCGACCGCCCGTCCCGCGACAACATCCGGATGACGTCGTACGCGCGGACGGCGCCGGTGTGGATGGAGCCGATGATCCGCAGGATGTCCTCCCACTGGCGCCCGATCCGGGCGAGGTCGACCCGGCCGCGGGCGGCGTCGGTGAAGGCGCCGTAGTCGGCGGTGCGGTCGATGCGCCACATCTTCTGGTCCGGCAGGTCCGCCAGCTGGGGCGCGTACGCGAACCCGGCCAACGTCAGGAGGCCGAAGACGATGTCGCTGTACGAGGCGGTGTCGGTGACGATCATCTCCGGGCGCTTGCCGCCGTCCCGGTCATAGAGGACATCGAGTACGTACAGGGAGTCGCGCGGGGTGCCGGCCACCACCTTCCCGCCCAGTCCCGCCGCCTGGTCGTTGATCATGTTCAGCCACGTTGCGCCGCCCCGGCGCCCGAAAGACCGACATTCAGCAGCGCGTACAGGGTGTCCCACAAGCGGTTGTTCGCCGTCTCCCGCACGGTGCCCACCAGCCGGGCCAACCTCGTCACCCCGGGCAGCAGCACCCGCCGCTCGTGCAGCCACCCCACCGCCGCGTCGAGCAGCGACTTCGGCCCGTCGCCGGTCGTCCAGGCCCGCGCGTCCAGCCACGCGCTCAGCTCGTCCCGCACCTCGGCGAAGTCCCGCCAGCCCCCGGACTCCTGGATCTCCCCGGCATGCGTACGGGCTGTCCCGTCCCGCTCCCCGTACTCCTTCAGCACCGAGGCGTCGGCGATGCCCAACTGCTCGGCCAGGTACTCGGCGACCTCCGCCGGCACTTGTCGCGGGTCCGGCATGAACCGGCCCAAGTACCGCACGCCCGTCAGCTGGACCGCGAATCCGAGCCGGTTGTGCGCACGCCGCTTGGCCTGCACCTTCTCCAGGTCCGAGTCGTCCAGGAAGAAGTATCGCTCCAACTCCGTACGAGACGGCGTTTCGTTGAACGCCCCGTACTGGACTGCCTGTTGATCCGACAGGAACTCGACCGCCACCAGGTCCCCCGAAGATCGACAACATCGACCCGCGAAGGCTGCGCCGTACGATCAGCCCAGGTCAAAGCGTCGATCAGAGCCGCGAAGGCTTAGCGCACGATCTGACACGGATGTTCCTCACCCCCCTCCACCCAGTGGCCAAAGACGCCGCGCCCTGCACCACGTCGCCGACTCTCCGCCCCCGGCAATGCCGGGGGCTTCTTGCTGCCTGGAGGACCGACGTGCCGACCTACGAGACCTCTTCTCGCTTCACCACCGACCTGGACCGCCTCACCCCAGAACAGCGCCGTCGCTTCCGCCGGACCGTGGCGGCCTTCGTCGAGGATCTGCGCGCTGGGGCCTTCCGCGCCGGCGTCCTGGGCGTCGAAGAGACGGGCTGCGTGGTGGGGTGGCAGGGCGATGGTGAGGTGGCGGATGCGGGCGTCGTCGCGGGGCCATCCCCGCGGGCGCGGGGAGCAGTGACGACCCTCAGGTTTACCGGGCGTTGCTGAAGACAACTGCCGTCCCCACCATCAGTAACCACTCACGCCGACCCGCTGCGTTCGCTCCTGCCGTGGCTGCGCGCCCACGGCCACACCTTCAGCTTCCCGGAGCGCTGAGCGGTTCCGCCACGGCGTCTGTCGAGACGATGAAAGGTCTTCACCGGGTTCCACGGCAGGCCCGTCGCCCGGTCGCGAGCGGTCCGGGCCTGCCGCGGCCGGTTCATCTACCAGATGCCGCGCCGGATGTGCTGACCTGCTTCGGAAGGTCCAGCAACGTCCGCATGTCCTGCCGGGCCCGGTCGCTCGCGCTCGGCGGGGCGGCCTGCACGGCGCCCGACGCGCGGCTG
Organism: Streptomyces sp. TG1A-8; assembly: GCF_030499535.1. Classification (NCBI taxonomy): domain Bacteria; kingdom Bacillati; phylum Actinomycetota; class Actinomycetes; order Kitasatosporales; family Streptomycetaceae; genus Streptomyces; species Streptomyces sp. TG1A-8. Next base: position 337,084 of record NZ_JASTLB010000004.1, on the reverse strand, counting down.
CCCGCCGGTCGGGGCGCCACCACGCAGTTCGACTTGCCGGACTCGTAGACGCCGTTGACAGCGGTCACGCAGAACTCGTAGTTCCACACGCCGGGGAACAGGAACCCGATCCCCTTGCTCGTGTCCTCGACGATGTCCTCGTCTGCCTTGGAGGTGCCGCCGTCGTGGTCGTCGCCGTTGATATCGCGGACCCACACGCGGTAGCCGGCGGCCGCGTTCGACCCCTTCCAGTCCAGCTGGACGGACGTCGCGTCGGTGGAGGTGACCCGCAGGTCCGTCGGCGCGGGCGGGGTGCCGGCGCCGACGGTGACCGGGCGGGCCAGGCCGGGCAGGCCGCCGCCGGCCGCGTTCCAGGTCGCCACCGCGACGAGGTAGTGGTGCCCGGGTTTGAGGCCGTCGACGTGCGCGACCGTGCCGCGCGCCCCGGTGCTGGTGAGGAAGGCGCCGGGGGTGTCCTTGTCGTACAGGACGATCTCGTAGCGGTCGATGGTGTCGGTGTACGGTCCCGTCGGCGGGGTCCAGGCGACGTCGACACCGGTGGCGCTGGGCCGGCTGGCGATGCTGGTCGGGGGCGGTGCGGTCTGCGGGTGGGCGGTGGCGCCGACCGTGGCGGACCATCCCGAGGTGGTCTCGGTGCAGCCGCGTGGATCATGGGGGTCCGTGTTCCAGCGGCAGCCCATGTTGGCCCGCACCTGGTATTCCCAACCGATGCCGTCGACGGTCCAGGTGGTGTCGGTCCGGTTGCTGAAGGCCTTCCCCTGGCTCCACGCCGTCTGACCGGCGATCCGCGAACGTACGTCGTAGTCGACGGCTCCGTACACCGGGTCCCAGGTCACCGTGACGCCGCGCGCGCTGGACACCGCTCGTACGTGGGTGGGAAACGCCGGAGTGAGTCGTGCGGGCACGGTGGCGGGCACGTCCATGTCCCTGGCACCGAAGCCGTAATCCTGGTGCAGGACCTGCGCGAAGGCCGCGGCGAGTTCGTATTCCCCGTGTTCGTTGGGGTGCAGGCCGTCATATCCGGAGGGGCAGCTCGTCGGAGAGCACGAGTACCGGGCCGCCCAGTCGACGAGGTTGATGTTGGAGATCGGGTCGTCCGCATGCCAGGTCGCCATGGACTGCGGAAGGAGGCTGTTGTAGTGGTCGGTCTTGGCGATGAGGTCGTCCCGGCCGCCGATCTTCGTGCGCTGTGGTACGTTCGCCAGCGCGAAGTCGACACCCGGATGGGCGTCGCGGGCCAGCGCGACGATCTGCCCAACATCGCTCAACGTGCCGTATTCGTCGCTGACGAACCAGCCCATGTCGTTGAAACCGATCGCGAGCAGGATCAGGTCGGGCCGGTAGGTCGCGACCTGCTGCCGGATGTCCAGCTTGACCTGCGCGGCCTGGCGGCCCCAGTGCGCGTAGTGGTCGCTGTCGAAGGCGATGTCGGTCGGCGGTCCGGACCCGGGGTTCTGGGGTTCGCTGACGTCGGGGGCGTAGCCGCCCGACGTGCGGAGGCCCTGACTGGGCGGCGCCTCCTCCGGAAGCCGCGGGGGTGTGGGCGGGGCCGGCTGGTCGGGGGTGAACGTGCCGGAGTACGGCCCGACGAAGTCGACGGCGACCTTCTGGCTCCGCAGCCACTGCCACAGCCGGTAGCGCCAGGTGAAGTCGCCCTCCCGGCCCTGCGTGATGGAATCGCCGACGATCATCACCCGGTGGACCGGGGCGAGGGTCCAGTGGCTGCCTCCCTCCTCGTCGGCCGCCGCCCGCGTCCTGACCCCGGGCCGACCGCAGTTTCGCCACTGGTTCCGGCCCGAGAAGCCGTTCGCCTGCTGATAGGTCACGTACAGGCAGTACTCGGGTTTGAAGGCGGACCTGATCTCCACGTCCCGCCCGGCGCCGGGAACATCCGCGTCGACGATGGTCATCTTCTGCTCCGGTGGCACCTGATCGCGCGCCGCGACGCACGGCGCCGTCCGCATGGCACCGCTCTCCACGAAGATCATGCAGCCGATGTCCGGATCGACGTTGGCGATCTGCGCGCTGTCGTCCCCCGGGTCGTAGTTCCGGAAGCGCCAGTTCTCCGCGCCGTGCAGATCGTCGTCAAGGACCGAGTCCGCCGCCGGGCTCGGTATCTGCACCGTGGCGCCCACGCCGGGCGGCACGTCGGTCGCGGTGATCTGGTACTCGGCCGCCGCGGCGGCCATCGCCGACCTGAAGCCCACGGGTGTGTGGTCCGCGCCGCCGGGGTTGGCCAGGCGCGCCGGAGCGAGGATGCCGGACAGGTCGCCGGAGGTGACCATGTAGTCCAGTTCACCGCCGTCCACGTGCGTGGCGGCGCCGGGTCCCGCCACGACACCGATGCGGTTGCCGGTGCTATCGAGCGGCATCGCCTGTGTCAGGTTGACCGGATCCCGGTTGAAGTCGCCGAGCGCGACCCAGCTGTCCCCGCCCACCGCGGCTTCGATGTTCCTCAGCAGCCCCGGCACGTCGTTGCCGCTGCCGGACAGCGCGTGCAGGGTGAACACCCAGGTCGTGCCGAACCTCAGCCCGAACGTCGCCCGGCCGGCGGGGAGACCTGACGGAACGATCCGCACCTCCCGTGGAACGCGGTCGGTCACCATCGCAAGGTTCACGCGGTGCCCGTTCGGGTCCGTCTCCATGAAGTACACGTAGCGGTATGTCCCTGAACCGACCTGCCAGAGGGTCTCGGTCACCTGCGAGCCACCGGACTGGGCGGCGACGCCCATGTCCTCCCCCGGTGGGCTGGAACCCGCCTCCTGTAGTGCCACGATGTTGTGCGCGAGCATGGCATCGGACGGTCTGCCGTTCGCCAGCGCGGTGACGCCTGTCGACCATTTGCTGTCGCTTCCGGCGGTACCGCCCTGCATGTTCCAGGTGGCCATGCTCAGGTTCGTGATGTCCTGCGGAGCGGCGCTCGCCTCCCGCGGTTGGCTGATGAATGCCGCCATCAGCACGCCGCACGCCAACATCGTGATCATGCCGCGGAGCGTTCGGGATCTTCGCGGGCGCCCTTCCGTCCCGGGCCTGCGATGCCGGACTTCGTTCGTTCTCATGAGCTCCCTCAAGGTGACTTGGCATAGCCGCCGCCGCACGAACCGCTGCCGCGGCGGTCCTCCCGCACGCCCTGCCGGGCGTCGCCCCCTTCCGCGTCGTGGCGGCTGGCCGATCCGGCCGGCGCCGAGGTCCGCCGCCGTAGGGTGCCAGCCCCGCGCGGGTGCCACCCGGCCGCGGCGGCGATCCCGGAACCGCCGATACGGAGCACCCTGCCGGTCGGCAGGGGAACGGCACATCCGACAGCGACCGCCGTCCCCCGAGCACAGCGGCCGGAGAAAACGCTACAGACGCCACGAGCCGCGGTCGTCACCATGCAGAGCCACTTCGGACGTAGCTCGCACGGGGGACAAGCCCTTCCCTCGCCAGGTCTCGGAACCTCCTCCGCACCCTCCCCCGGGTCCGGGCCCGCCAGGCCGCCCCGCGCCGGGACGGGCCGTGATGGGATGGCGGCGTGAGCCGCGCCACCGAGGAGACCAACCGCCGCCTGCTGCGGGCCCGGGACGCGATGGACCGCGACTACGCGCGCCCGCTGGACGTCCCGGCCCTGGCCCGGCTCGCGCACGTCTCCCCGGCGCACTTCTCCCGTACGTTCCGGGCGACGTTCGGCGAGACCCCGCACCGCTACCTCCAGCGCCGCCGGGTGGAGCGGGCGATGTTCCTGCTGCGCGAGACCGACCGCCCGGTGACGGACATCAGCTTCGAGGTGGGCTTCGCCAGCCCGGGCACCTTCAGCCGTACGTTCCGCGACATCGTCGGCCGCTCGCCCCGCGCGTACCGCCGGGAAGCGGTGTCCGCCGGCGTGCCCACGTGCTTCACGATGGCCTGGACCCGCCCGAGCGCCTGAGAACCGAGCAGTTTCGGATAAGTACGCGGCCCCGGCGCTCGATAGCGTCAGGGCCATGTTCACCGCGATCACGCACTCCCAGATCTACGTCCTGGACCAGGACGAGGCCCTCCGCTTCTACGTCGGCACGCTCGGCCTGGAGGTCGCCGCCGACGTCGACATGGGCTTCATGCGCTGGCTGGCCGTCAGCGTCCCCGACCACCCCGAGCGGCAGGTCCTGCTGGAGCGGCCGGGCCCGCCGGCGATGTCGGCGGAGACCGCCGAGCAGGTCCGCGAGCTGGTCACCAAGGGCGCCATGGGCGGCTGGCTCATCCTCACCACCGACGACTGCCGGGGGACCTACGAGAAGCTGCTGGCGCGCGGCGTCGAGTTCACCGAGGAACCGACCGAGCGCCCGTACGGCATCGACTGCGGCCTACGCGACCCCTTCGGCAACCGCCTGCGCTTCACCCAGCTCAAGGGCTGACCCACCGCCGGGCCCGCCCGGGAACACGGCCGGTCCCCCGCGCGGGGGACCGGCCGCTGGGGCAGCGCTGGTCAGCAGGGTCGAATGGTGTAGACCAGCTCCCAGTCCACGTTGGTGAGCTGCTCACTGGGGGCGGCGGGCGTCCTCCAGGTGTCGCCGCCGACGAGGGCCAGCAGGGGCCGGGTGCCGGCGCTCTGGTTGTTCCGCCACGAGCCCACGCCGAAGAAGTCGATGACCGCCGTCCGGCCGCAGGTGTACAGGCCGATGTTGTCGCCACGTTCTGCAGCCCACCCGGCCAGAGCGGTGTTCACCGTGATCATGCACTTCTGGACGATCTGATAGGCGACATTCCGCTCCGCGCCTGCCACCCGCACCAGACGGCCGTCCTCGTCCGTGGCCCAGCCCTGAAGAAGGTCATACAGGGCCAGCGCACCGTAGCTGCGCCGGCGACCGAGCGATGGTCCAGGGCGAGGGCGCCGCGCATCTGCGCCCGGCCGACGTCGACTCCAAGCAAGGTGCCGCCGTCGTCGCAGGTGATGCGCACCCGCAGAGCCGCGCACGTGCGGCCCTCCGCCAGAGTGAGCCGCGCCTCGACAGCACGCGGCAGCATCTTGGCCGTACCGCGGAACCCGCCGTACGCCGACTCCCGGCGCGCGAATGCCTCCCGGTCGGCGGTGCTTCCGGGACCGACACCGGAGGCGACGTCCGCGACGTACACGGCGAGCTCCCAGCCGTCAGGCAGACGGCGGACGGTGATGGCGTCATCCCGGTCGAGACTGCCCTTGCGGTCGATCATGTGCGGGACGGTCGGGGAGCCTGCGGAGGGCAGATGGGCGGGAGAGGCGTGGGCGGGCAACACTTCTTCCTTCCGTGGCGCGGCAACGGTGAACCACCGGCGCCAAATTCATCATGTCCAACGAGGCGGCCGCCGTTTGCTGAGTTGCCAGGAAACGGTGCGGCGGCGGTGAGGATTCGCTCAGCTTGGCGTTTGACCTCGTTCGTGCTGGCTGTCGATGTGAGCAATTGGCTGCGCCCCGACGCCTCCACCAGCGACGACCGGTTGTTCTGTCACGTCTACGGGCGCGGTGACCGCAGCAAGGACCAGTTCGTGCCAGGCTGGCCGTATTCCTTCGTCGCGGCCCTGGAGACCGGCCGGACCTCCTGGACCGCGCTGCTGGACGCCGTGCGCCTGGGACAGACCGACGACGCAACCGCGGTCACCGCCGCCCAGCTCCGCGACGTGGTGATCAAGTTGCAGAAGGCCGGGCAGTGGCACGACGGCGACCCGAAAATCTGGATCGTCATGGACTCGGGCCACGACATCACCTACCTCTCCCACGCACTCGCGGACCTGCCGGTCGTACTGGTCGGGAGACTGCGCTCGGACCGCGTCATGCTCCGCGACGCCGGCCCGACCCGCTCCGCCCCGAAGAGCGGGCGTCCCCGCAAACACGGCGGCCTCCTGGCCTTCGCCCGGCCCGACAGCTGGCATGAGCCCGAGGTCACCACGGTCACCGACACCACCCGCTACGGCAAGGCCGAAGCGATGGCCTGGGACCGGATACACCCCCGGCTCACCCACCGCGGTCCCTGGCTGGACCTGGCCGAGGAGACACTGCCCGTCCTGCACGGCACGTTGATGCGCCTGAAGGTCGAGCGCCTGCCGGGCGACCGCGACCCGAAACCGGTCTGGCTATGGGTCTCATCGACCCGCGCCGCACCCGCGGACGTGGACCGCTGGTGGCAGGCGTTCCTCCGCAGATTCGACCTCGAACACACCTTCCGGCTGATGAAGCAAACCCTCGGCTGGACCACCCCGAAGATCCGCCACACCGACAGCACCGACCTGTGGACCTGGCTGATCATCGCCGCCCACACCCAGCTTCGTCTGGCCCGGCCTCTCGCCGGGGACGGTCGCCGTCCCCGGAAACGGCCGGCCGGACCCCGCCGCCTCACCCCCGCTCGGGTCCGGGGGGGTCGCAACATCCGCGCGACCGCGGCCTGTCCCGCGGCCGCACCGAAACCCTCCCGACCCGGGCCCGGACGGCCACCAGGCGCGAAGAACAAGCACCGCGCCAAGCGCCACGATGTGGGCAAGACCGTGAAACGCGCCGAAACAATCAAGGAACACCAAGCGCAGCGAAGTTAAACGCCAAGGTCAGAGCCTGTGAACAAACCCCAGTCTGCCCAGATCACTCCGTTACGGGCAGGCACTCGGCGAGCAGCTCGACGACGTCCCGCCAAGCTCGCTGCGCGTGCTGAGGGTGATAACCGACCCCGGGAAGCACGATGTGGTCGACCGGTGGGTGATGGAAGGCGTGCAAGGCGCCGCCGTAGACCACGAGGCGCCAGTCGACGCCCGCAGCCTGCATCTCGGCGGTGAACGCGTCCCGTTGCGCGGGCGGCATGATCGGGTCTTCTGACCCGACCCCGGCCCACACCGGGCAGTGAATGCGCGCCGTCTCGCCCGGTCGGCCCGTGGTCAGTCCGTTGACTGTCGCGATCGCGCGCAGGTCGACGCCGTCGCGCCCGAGTTCCAGCGCGATTGCGCCCCCGGTGCCGTAGCCGACGGCGGCGATCCGGTCCGGGTCGGTCCGCGGCTCGGCGCGGAGCAGGTCGAGCGCCGCGTGGCCGATGCCTCGCATCCGGTCGGGGTCGGCGAGCAGCGGCATGCAACGGGCCAACATCTCCTCAGGGTCGCCCAAATAGCGCCCGCCGTGGAGGTCGAAGGCCAGCGCCACGTATCCCAGCTCGGCGAGCGCATCGGCCCGGCGGCGCTCGACGTCGCTGAGCCCCACCCCCTCGGGCCCGACCAGGACCGCGGGCCGGCGGTCGACACCGGCCGGGAGCGCGAGGTGCCCAATCATCGTCAGGCCGTCGGCCGCGTATTCGATCGTGCGCGTTGTAACTGTCGTCATGAGCCTGGACTGTAGTGATCGTCGAGCCCGGTCGGGCCGGTGTTCTGCCGCTGGCAGAAGGCAGGTCTCCGGCGTATTCCGGAACCACCCCGTCAGCGGTTCAGCTCAGCGCCTGTGAACAAACCGCCGTCCGCCCGAAGGGCGGGCGCACCGGACGCCGCTGCGCGCAGACGGGGTTTGTTCACAGACTCTCACCGAAGGATGACGCTCACACCTCGTACCTCGAAGATCTCCAGTAGGAGGTTGAACAGCACAAGCTCGCGATCGCCGACGGGCACACGCTCTGCCAACCGTGTCCGAGCCTCGGCCGAGGAGTCCCAGTGCAAGGTGAACGGAGTGGTCGCGCCCCAGCCGCCTCTCAGACAGTCGTCCAGGGCGTCCAGGTTCCAGCCGAAGTATCCACCGGGTCCGTTGATGGCCTCACCGATCGCGCAGTAGAAGGTGTCCCGGTCAACGACATGTCGGCCGTCCAAGATGAACACCTGGCCTGCAGGTGCATCGGGCTTCCCCTGGCGTTGGTACTCCCGGAACCACAGGGCCACCGACAGCCACGCGTATCGGTCCTCGGGCGCGAGTTCGTGCCACATTCCGGTGTGGTTCAGGTGACCGGTGCGGATCAGCTCCCACGGTCGTTCCGCTCCGGGCAGGGCGTTCTCGCACCAGAGCGTCACCGTGAGGTCGACGAGGCCGGCACCGCTGGCGGAGGGCTTGACGTCGATGACGGTGACCTCGTTGACGAAGTAGGACCCCGTGGTGGCACCGTCACCGTCGAGGAGCTCGAACCAGGCGTTCCCCGCCACGGCACGACGACTGCCGACGTGGTCAACGCACCTCAGTAGGCCATCCTGCGGGAGGCAACCCGCGAGGTGCACTCGGCGCGCGCCCCCCTCACCCGGCAGGGGCGTGAACAACCCCTCTGCCTCGTGAGCGAAGCCCCAGAAATCCCTGTCGTCCTCATCCGAGGTCAGCGCGTACTTCTGCCCCTCGCCGCCCAGCCCCGACGTTCGCATCGCACCCCCATGAGAGCGCTGATCTTACCGACGCCGGGGGATCTGCCCGGCGGCCGCCGGCGCCGTCACCACCCCTGACCCCCTCGCATCCATCTCGGATGTTCTTTGACGAGCCACATACCCGCCTTCACCCATGAGAGTGAAGTGCAGAGAAGCACGAGGATGTCCAAGATCGTTGCCGTTTTGGTCGACGGCCCGCCACCGGTACTTCTGCTCACCGTTGACCTGGATGAAGACTTCGTCCAGGTGCCACTTGTCCCCGGGCCGAGGCTGCCGGCGGCGCAGCGCGCCTGCGCAGGCCTGCCCGAACTTCGCGCACCGGCGGCGAACCGTTTCGCAGGAGACGACGACCCCGCGCCCGGGCATCAGCTCCTCCACCCCGCGCAACGACAGCGGGAAGCGGTGGTACAGCCACCCACAGGGGGAGACGACCTCCACCGGGTACCGCTGACCCTGGCACGACAACGACGCGCCCCCACGGACCACCCTTCCCAGACTGATCAACCCCAAGATCACCCCACCGCTCAGCCAACGTGACAGCGCCCGCTGGCCGCGCTGAAGTCGATCCGCGCCGCCCGACCCGACGGCGCCCCGACCTACGTGATCATGGACAACCTGTCCGCCCACAAGGGCGCCGCCATCCGTCGCTGGGCGAAGAAATACAAGGTCGAGCTGTGCTTCACCCCGACCTACGCCTCGTGGGCGAACCCCATCGAGGCCCACTTCGGACCCCTGCGCCAGTTCACCATCGCCAACTCCAACCACCCCGTGCAGACCCGGGCCCTGCACTCCTACCTCCGCTGGCGCAACGCCAACGCCCGCCACCGCGACGTCCTGGCCGCCGAACGAAGAGAACACGCCCGCATCCGCAGCGAAAGAGGCATCCGCTGGGGCGGACGCCCCCTCACCACCGCGGCTTGAGCGACCCGGCGAACCTATGCGGTCAGAGCACTAGCAAGGCGCCGGCGCCACGGTTCGCGTTCCCTACCGCGGCCGCTGGGAGAAGCTCTCCGAAGGCCAGCGCGCAGTGAACGTCTCCCATGCCAAGATCCGCGCGCTCGGCGAGCAGGCCATGGCCACCCTGAAGTCCTGGCGGCTGCTGCGCAAACTCCGCTGCAGCACAACCCGCATCACCGACCTGGTCAAGACCGTGCTCGCGCTTCACCTCGCGACGTCAATCTGAGGTTGCAAACGGCTCACAGACTCCGAGGTGAAAAGACGACGGGACATTCTGCTCCTTTGCGCGGTGCGTAAAGGAGGGGGCTGACGCGGTTGTGATGCGGGAAGCGGCGCACGCACGATCAGGCGAATCTCACGGTGACGCAGCGGCCGAAAGGGGTGGTGGATTCGACCAGGAAACGGGTCCAGGATCCTTCCATAAATACAGAGAGGCTTTCTGTGCCGAACTGCTGGAATTGGGATTATTTACCGCCGCGGAATAGCACTCCACCATATGGGTTCAGATTCTTCTGATAGGAGTTCAATTCCGTATGCCGAGTAACGGGATTGGCGCAACTCGGTGGTCCACGACCCTGAATTGAACTCGCACGTCACTGCAGTTCCGCCGATTTCGCCGAGGTTGCGGAATACAGTCCTCGGCTCCAGAAATTTCGAAGGGACGTCTCAGCCTACGAGATCTCCAGGCGTTGCCCCTTGCGCCGGGACGAGAAGCTGGGCCCGGCCCTCGGCGTCGAACGACCCGAGCAGCAGGAACTCGCTCCGGAAACCCGCGATCCGCTTAGGCTTGAGGTTGACCACGCCGACGACGAGCCGGTCCCTCAAGGAATCGTGGTCGTAGTGGGTGAGCTGTGCGCTCGTGTGCAGGATACCCGCCGGACCGAAGTCGACGACCACCTTGTAGGCGGGCTTCCTGGCTTCGGGGAAGTCCTCGACCTCGATCACACGTCCCACCCGCAACTCGCACCCGAAGAACTGTCCGGCGTCGATCTTCTCCATGGTCTGCTCGTCCCGGTTGGCTGCGGACTCGGCGGCTGTCATGGTCGTCATCCTTTAATTTGCTTTTAATGTAAGCTTTTTGGGTCAGATCAGGCGAGTCCGTACATTATTCACGATCGTCGAGGATCAGTATTCCGACACCGACCAGGACGATCCCGGCCCACCCGAGCGGGTCCAGGTGTTCGCCCGCGACCACCACGCTCAACACCGCGGCCGCCACCGGCTCCACCAGGATAAGGGTGGCCGCCGTGCTCGCCGTGACATGGCCCAGGCCCCGCCCGAAGAGAAAGTAGGCAAGTGCCATGGGTACCAGTGCCAGATAGCCGGCCACCAATAGCCCTGCACGCGTGCTCAGTAGCGGTCCTCCAGTTACCACGAGCACGGGCACGAGCATGACGCCGCCCAGACCGAACATCACCCCCATCACAGAACGGGATGAAGCCCCCCGCCGGATGAGGCGTCCGGCGCTGTAGGAGTAGACGGCGTACGCCGCACCGACGAGTAGCCCGAGGGCGACGCCGACGGCGGTTGGGCGCCTCGGTGGGCGACTACCTGTCCCAGCCGACCGCGGACGGCGGCCTCGGCCTGGGTACGGTGGTCACCAGTGTGCTGTTCCTCGCCGTCATCCTCGGCCTCGTCGTGTTCCTGTCGGTGACGCGGAAGGACGTCACCGAGCGGGACCGGGTCACCCTGCCGGCAGGCTGACCACGAACCGCGTCCCGAGCGCATGACCGGGGCTGTAGGAGACCTCACCACCGACGGAGCGGGCCAGGCGCCGCGCGAGCGGCAGCCCCAGGCCCGCTCCGCCGTGCCCGTCGGCGGGATCGGCACGTCGGCCCGGCTGGAACAGCTGCCCGGCGAGCTGCGGTGGTACGCCGGGACCGTCGTCGGTGACGTCGATGGTCACGCCGTCCGGCTGCCGGGCCGCTACGACGCTGACGCGTGAACGCGCGTACCGCAGGGCGTTGTCGAGGAGGGGGCTGACGGTACGTTCGAGGAGCGCGGACGGGACGCCGGCTTCCAGGCCCGGGTCCATGGCCTGGACGACGACCTCCAAGCGCCCGGATACACCGAGGCGTTCGGTGAGGCGGCGCAGCGTGGGCAGCACACTGGCCGTGCCGGGTGCGGCGGAGGCACTTCCCCGGGCGTCGTCGAGCAGGGTGTCGCAGATGGTGCGCGTGGACCGGGCCGCGTCGGCGAGGGCCGCGTGGGTGGTACGGGTGTCGGCTTCAGAGCGGGGCCGGGCCTGCTACCAGTCGAGTTCGGCAATGATCCGGCTGAGCGGGGTGCGCAGTTCGTGGGACAGCTCCTGGGGTGAGCTGCTATTCGTGGCGCAGCACCGCGCGGATGCGGTCCAGGAGCGCGTCCAAGGACGCACCCAGGCGGGCGAGTTCGGTGGGCTGGTGGTCGGCGCCGAAGCGCTCGGTGGAGGCGACGGCGCTCCACTGGGTGGCCTGCTCCGTCATGGTGCTCACGGGCCGCAGCGCTCGGCCGACCGCCAGCCGCGTCAGCACGTAGGTGCAGGCGAGAACGGCGGCGTCGAGGGCGAGGGACGCGAGGAGCAGGGTGTCGGCCGAACCGCGGTAGGGCGACAGGGCGAGGGCGGTGACGACGGCCGCGGTGCTGCCTGTGGCCTGCGCGCACAGCCGGACCGGGCTACCGGCGTGTTCGACGGTGGCGCAGTGCTGCTCGCCGCGCGCGGCGAGCCGGCCGGCGGCGCGGGTGAGGGGGCTGGTGGCGGTGGCGGAGGGCGGCCGTTCGAGCAGATGCGTGCCGGCGTAGATCCACACGTTCGTGTCGAGGAGTTCGTCGTTCGACGTCTCCCGGACCCGCACTCCCGCCCGGCCGGTGTCGATGGTGGTGGCGACGGCGGCGGCCCGGGTGCGCAGTTCGTCGTCCGCCTGGCGCTGGAGGTGCTGCCGGACGGCGGTGTTGAACACGACGGTGAGGATCACCAGCACGAAAGCGGCGGTGGTGAGGGCCACCAGGGACAGCCGGCCACGCAGCGTGCGGGGCGCCAGACGTGACACCGGCCGGGAGATCAGCCCGGAGACCAGCCGGGAGAGGCGCCCGGTCATGACAGGCAGTGGCCGATTCCGCGGGCGGTCGTGACGGTCAGCGCGCTGCCGCTGTCCCGGAGCTTGCGGCGCAACCGGGTCAGGTACTGGTCGAGGGTGTTGTCACTGACGTGTGCCCCCTCGGGCCAGCCGGCTCTGATCAGCTCACGGCGGCTGACGATGTCGCCGGACGCGGCCATGAGCGCGGCCAGCAGACGGAACTCCGTGGGGGTCAGGCCGACGCGGGTGCCGCGCACGGTGAGGCGGTGCCGGACGGCGTCCAGGACCAGGTCTCCGGCCGCGGCGGCCGGGCGAGGCCCGCCGCGTTTGACGGCGGCCCGCAGCCGCGCGGCGAGTTCGGCCAAGTGGAAGGGTTTGGGCAGGTAGTCGTCGCCGCCGGCGGAGAATTTGCTGAACCGGTCGGTGAGCCGGTGATGGGCAGTCAGGAAGATGACAGGCGAGAGGAATCCGTTCGCCCTCATCGCCTGGCAGACGTCCCGCCCGTCCGCGTCGGGCAGCCCTACATCGAGGACGGCGCCGGCAAAGCCGTCACCGGCCAGGCGCAGGGCGGTCGCGCCGTCCTGCGCGGGCACGGCGTCGAAGTCCTCGTCGCGCAGGCCGCGCAGCAGCACGTCACGCAGGGCGTGATCGTCCTCGACGACCAGGATCTTGGGGCGCATGGTGCTTCACCTGTTCTCGTGGCTGTTCCTGGGGCGGACCGGCAGCGGCGGCGTCCTCCGCTGCCGGTTGTCCCGTATCGGCGAGGACCTGCTCGGGCAGCCACCTGGCCGTGGCGGCGAGGCACAGCCCCAGCCAGCCGAGGCCGAACAGCCAGCCGCCGAGGACGTCGGTGAACCAGTGCACGCCGAGGTAGACGCGGGTCAGGCCGACCAGCGCGCCCCAGCAGCAGGCGGCGAGGGCGAGCGGGGTTCTGCCGCGGGGGCCGCGCACGAGCACCGCGATAACGAGTGGACCTGCGGTGAGGGTGGCGGTCGTCGCGTAGCCGGAGGGGAACGACCATCCCGAGGCGTGCGTCACCCAGTCCACCCGTGGCGGGCGGGACCGGGCTGTCAGCTCCATCACGCCGTACCGGACGGCCTGCCCGGCCCCGAGACAGGCCGCGCAGAGGGCGACGGTGACCAGACGGCCGCGTAGCGTCCGAGCGGCGACGAGGCCCGCCAGGGCGGCCAGCACGTACGGGACCACACCCGTCCCCGTGGCGGTGACACCCTGGGCCAGTGCCACTGCGACGGCCGGGCGGTGCGCTAGAGGCCAGGAGTGGAAGTCCTCGTCGCCGAACTGCACGGCGCCGTCGCCGCCGACCACGACCATGAGCAGGACACCGAACGCCGTCAGAGCGCCCAGTCCCGTGCAGCCGGCCAGGTCAGCGACGTCCCTGCGGTTCACGGCGCCACCAGCAGCGGCCTCAGCCGTGTCGCGGTGAGCCGCCGCGCCAGCGCGTCGGGACGCCTGCGCACCGCCGCTGTCAGCAGCATCGCGACGACAGCCCCGACCGCCAGACCGGCCACCACGTCGTGCGGGTAGTGCGCGCCGACCCAGATCCGGGAGGCGGCCATCACCACGGCGGCCACCGCCGCGACGGTACCGAGGCGACGGGAGACGAAGAGGAGCGCGACGGCGGCCGCTGCGGCTATCGCCGCGTGGTTACTGGGGAACGACCAGTCCCCCGGCGCCGGACACGCCTCCAGCGTCACCACCCGCAGGCTCTGACAGGGCCGGTCCTCGCGCACCACCAGTTTCAGCGCGTCGTTCACCGCGTACGCCACGACGACGGTCACCGGCGCGGCCAGTGCCACCACCGCCGCACGGGCGCCCGCGTGCCGTGCCCGCCACCAGCCCACGACCATGAGGACGGCGAACAGGCCCAGGCCGTACGTCGACCAGGCGGACACCAGGCCGTCCAGCCACGCCGGGGAGCGGTGGGCGAGGTCCACCACGTCGGTGTAGGCGGAGCCGTCGATCCTGGCCCCGTCGAAGGCGAGCATCACCCCTCGGCTCCCTTCTGCCCGACGGCCGCCCGGCGGGAGCGGTACAGCTCGGCGACGAGCGGAACCAGCGACAGGGCGACGATCACTCCGACCATGGGGAGCAGATAGCGGTCCACGTTGGGGACGGACGAGCCGAGGGCGTACCCGGCGAGGATGAGCCCCAGGCTCCAGACGAGCCCGCCGGCCGCCTGCCACACGGTGAACGTCCCTATGGGTACGCGCAGGGCGCCCGCGAGGGGATTGAGTACCGTGCGCACCACCGGCACGAACCGGGCCAGCACGATCGCCTTCGCGTGCCCGTACCGCTCCAGCAGCTCCTCCGCGCGACGGGCCCCTTCCTGGAGACGGGCCGAGCGGCTGCGGGCGAGCAGCGCTCCGCCGGCCTTCCGCCCGATCAGGTAGCCGCACTGCGAACCGGCCAGCGCACCCACGGCGGCGACGGCCAGCAGCGGTGCCAGGGACAGCCGCAACCCGCCGGGGGCCGTCCCGGTGCACAGCAGACCGGCTGTGAACAGCAGGGAGTCGCCGGGCAGGAAGAAGCCGATCAGCAGCCCTGTCTCGGCGAACAGCACCACGCCGACCCCCAGCACGCCGAAGGCGGACAGCAGGGACTGTGCACTGAGGACATTCACTGCCAGCTGCGGCGCCGCAGCTGCGGCCACGGTCGCGAGCCCTGTCATACGCGAGCCCTCTCATACTGGACGGACGGGAGCACGCGGACACGGCACCCGGCCGACTACAATCCTGTAGACGGTCTACTGCACTGTAGACGAAGACGGGGTGAGGATCGTTCCCATGACCGAAGCGAAGGACGAACGCCGGCCGGCGGGCGAGCTCGAGGCCAGCGTCATGGCCGCGCTGTGGTCCGCCGACGGGCCGCGTACACCGGGCCAGATGCAGACCGACCTCGCCGTCGACCTGGCCCGCACCACCGTGACGACGATCCTGACCCGCCTGCACGACAAGGGCGTCGTCGGCCGCGAGCGGCAGGGCCGCGGCTACGCGTACTACCCCGTCGAGGACGCCCCCGGCCTCACCGCCCGCCGCATGCACAGCGAACTGGAGCGGGACACCGACCGCGAGACGGTCCTGGCCCGCTTCGTCGCCCGGCTCAGCTCCGGCGACGAGCGCGTACTGCGCGAACTCCTGGAATCGGGTGAGCGATGAACGTCCTGCTGCTGGTCCCCCCGTTGCTCCTGCCCTTCGCCGTCCACGGTCTCGCCGGGCGCGCGCTCGACCGTCTCCACCCCGTCGCCGCGCTCCGGGCGCTCACCCTCACCGCGACCGTGCTGGCCGGTGCCTCCGTGTCCGCACTGGGCGCACTGGTCCTGACCGGCCTGCTCGCCCTCCCGCTGTTCGCCCCGCTCGGCGAGCTCGTCCACCCGTTGCACACGCCGCCGAACGCCCTCGTCCTGCCCGTGGCCGCGGTGGCCACCGGCGTGCTCACGGTCAGCGCCTGGACGCTGCTGCGGTCGGCCCTGCGCCAGATCCGCGCCTACCGCACCGCCCGCAGGCAGGCCGAGAGCAGCCCCGCCGCGGGCGACCTGTGCGTCGTCGACTCGCCCCACCCGGACGCGTACGCCCTGCCGGGCCGGCCCCACCGCATCGTCGTCACCACCGGGATGCTGCGCACCCTCGCCCCCGCCGAGCGTGAGGTGCTCCTCGCCCACGAACGGGCGCACAACGCGGGCGGCCACTACCGCTTCCTGCTCGCCGCGGAACTGGCGGCCCACTGTCACCCAGGTTTGCCACGCGTCCGCGACGCCGTCCAGCTCGCCGCGGAGCGGGCGGCGGACGAGGCCGCGGCGGCCGCCGTCGGCGACCGCCGGCTGACCGCGCAGGCCATCGCGCGCGCCGCCCTCGCCACCCGAGCCGCACCGTCCACCCGCCCGGACTTCGCCTCCGCCGCGACCACCGGCCCCGTGCCCCAGCGGGTCGCGGCCCTCCTCGCGACCCCCGCGGAGCGCCCCCGCAGCGCCTCCTGGATCGCGCTGCTCCTCGCCGCCTGCGCGGTCGTCTCGGCCTGTGCCGCGACGACCGGCGTGGTCGTGTTCCACCACGAGGTGGAGGTCGCCCAGGGCGAGGTGCCGCGCTGAGCGGACCCTCTTGGGGAGGTGCCGCGGGCCGCTGCGCAGGGCGGGCGCGCTTCCCCCGTGCGGGCCCGCCGCTACCGGATCCGCCCGCCGCTTACGGCGTCACCGGGTCTTCTTCACCGAGGCGTTCGCCTTCGCGTTCACCTGACGCCGATCGTGGCAACGTCCTTGCCGCTCACGGCGAGGTAGCCGACGAGGCCGAGGATCGCGATCGTCCAGCCGAGGGTGACGGGGCCCAGGCCCAGGCCGAGGCCGCCACGGGCGGAGGAGACCGCCATCCAGTCCGCGAAGGAGGCGCCGAGCGGCCTGGTCACCACATAGGCGGACCAGAAGGCGGCGATCGCGTTCAGCCCCAGCCACCGGTGGGCGACGACCGGGACGGCGATCACGGCGGCGAACACGACGCCGGAGCCGAGGTATCCGAGGCCCGCGGTGGTGGCGGTCAGGTCGCCCGCCGCCGTGCCCAGGGCGAAGGTCGCGAGCACGGCGGCCCAGTAGAACAACTCCCTGCGGCGGGTGTGGACGCTGTGGATGGAGAGCGTCCTCTCACTCGCGTACCAGGTCGCGAAGACCGCCGCGAGAGCGGTCAGGAACAGGGGGGTGGACAACGTGTACGGGACGCCCAGGCCCACGTGCAGCACGTCGGCCGCCATGGTGCCGAAGACGCTGACCATGACGATGGCCGTCCAGTAGATCCATGGCACGTACCGCCGCACGGAGAGCTGAAGGGCGAGTGAGGCGGCGAAGGCGAGGCCGCCGAGGGCGACGGCGGGGATGGGGCCCAGCAGGTGGGCGAGGAAGTCGGAGGCCGTCTCTCCCATGCCGGTGGTCAGGACTTTGATGACCCAGAAGTAGAAGGTGACTTCGGGGACCTTGCTCGCCATGTGGCGTATGCCGAGCGGGGGTTGCTCCTGCTGGAGCTGCGCTGTCCCCATGGCTCGGAACGATGGCGCGACATCACGGTTCACGGAGGACGTCATGGGTGTTGTTCTTGTTCCTTTCGCACGGTGCTTGCCGCCGGTCATGCGCTGCCGCCCGGGACCGGCAGTGGAATCGGGGTGGTGGTTATGGTCATCGGTGTGCCGGAGACCGCTATGAGTGAGATGCGTGGGTGTGTGCCGCCGGGCAGGGCGTGGAAGCCGCCCGGGGCTCGCAGGACGTACCGGGCTCGGGCGTGCGGGCGCAGGACGGCGGGGCCGGACCCGACGGACCACCAGCCGGAGGCGCCCTGCCCCGTGCGGGTGGCGAAGTGCGGGGCGATGGCGGTGCCGGTGGTGTTGGTGGCCTGGACGACCAGTGAGGTGATCCCCGGACGGTGCGGGGACCGGTCGGCGATCGCCGTCCGGTCGATGGTCAGGCGCAGTGGGGGCGGGCTCGCGGCCGCGACGCCCGTGCACAGGAAGGCGGGAGCCAGCAGGCCACAGGCCAGGGCGGCTTTGGCACGGCGGCCACTGACGCGGGGGAGGCGGGGCTGCCAGGCCGTGGCCAGAGCGGATGAGGGGACGGTCGCGGCGGCGGCCAGCCACAGCGGCGTCATCATCAAGAAGTAGCCGTCCTGGGAGCGGGTGGCGAAGTAGAAGGCGCACCAGGGAAGGACGGTCAGCGCCGGGCCGAGCCGCCGCACGAACAGCACGGTGCCGGCGAGCAGGCCGAGGAGCAGCAGGATGCTGGCGTAGGAGTAGTAGTCCAGGCGGCTGCTGCCGTCGGTGAAGTAGTAGGAGATGCCCGTGACGCCCTGTCCGTGCAGGATCGCCTTCTGGGTGAGCGGCAGCAGGCTGCCGGACAGCCAGGCGCCCGGCGCCTGGGCGATGAAGTAGGCGTTGGTCAGCAGCCAGGCCAGGAACGCGCCTCCGGTGTACCGGGCGGTGGTGGCGAGGGCCTGGCGGTGTCCGAGTTCGCCGCGCCGGACGGCGTAGATGCCGACGAGCAGAAACGGCGCCAGGAACCAGGCCAGTTGCTGGGCGGCGCAGGCCAGGCCGAGGCAGACGGCGCGCAGTGCGCCGTGCCGCCCGAGCCGCCCGCCCGCGCCGGTACCGTGCCAGCGGACGACGGCCGGCACGAGCAGGGCGAGTGCGGTGATGGCCGGGTAGCCGGCATGGGCGTAGGTGGGCAGGAACCCGAAGCCCAGGCACACGGCGGTGGCCGCCGACCGCCAGGGCGCCGGGAGCAGGAGCCACAGCACCACGGTGCCCGTCAGGAGAGCCCCGGTGGTCACCAGGGTCGCGGCCGCCGTCGAGTGGAGAACGGCGTGGACGGGGGCGGCGAGCAGGGCGGTCAGCGGCGGATAGCCGTAGGTGTAGTCGGCGCCGCCGGACATCGTCTTGGTGATGCCGACCCTCGGCGTGCCGAACAGCCACGGCCAGGGCTGCCCGTAGATCGGGTGTCCGTGCAGGATCTCGCTCGCCGCCTGCGCGGTGAGCGCCCCCTCGTCGTTGCCCGCGTGGTAGAGCCAGTACCCGCACAGCGCCAGCGTGACCGCCAGCACGAGCACGCCGACGTCGACCCGGGCCAGCGCCCTGCGACTGCGTACCGCCAGGGTGCACACCCCGGCGACGAAGATCCCGGCGTAACAGACGGAGATCACGGCAGCGACGGGCGGCGCGGACAGCATCGCGCTGGTCCACGCGGCCCGGGTGCCGATGAACAGGCTGATCGTGGCGATCAAGGTCATGCCCCGGTGCCACTGCGGCGGCGCGGCGTCCGGCAGACGTGCTTGCAGCGGCACGGTGTGCGGAGGTGCCGTCACGGGGGGCGGATCCACGGCGGTCGTGGTGCCCGTGTGTATGCCTGCCTGCGGATCGTCGTCCATATGGATTCTCCCTGAAAGCAACCCGGCGATCACCTACTACATCTTGTAGAGGAGAGATCGCCGACGGCGGTTCCACAGAGAGGGAAAGGCGCTGCCCATGAACAACGACACCGATGCGGCCCGCATCCTGGTCGTCGTCCCCACGTACAACGAGGCGGACAACATCACCGCCGTGACCAGCAGGCTCCGCTCCGCCGTCCCCCACGCGCATCTGCTGATCGCCGACGACAACAGCCCGGACGGCACCGGAAAGATCGCCGACGAACTGGCGGAGGACGACGACCACGTCCACGTCCTGCACCGTCCCGGCAAGCAGGGCCTGGGCGCCGCCTACCTCGCCGGTTTCCGCTGGGGCATGGAACGCGGCTACGACGTGCTGGTCGAGATGGACGCCGACGGCTCCCACCGCCCCGAGGAACTGCCGCGCCTGCTCTCGGTGCTCGACAGGGGCGCCGACCTGGTTCTCGGCTCCCGCTGGGTGCCCGGGGGCCAGGCGGTCGACTGGCCCGCCTCCCGCAGGTGGCTCTCGCGGGGCGGCAGCGCCTACTCCCGCCTTCTGCTGCGGTTGCCGGTCCGCGATGTGACCGGCGGCTTCCGGGCGTTCCGGCAGCACACACTGGAGGGGATCGGCCTGGAGGACGTCGAGTCCCAGGGGTACTGCTTCCAGGTCGATCTGCTGCGCCGCACGGTCGAGCGGGGATTCCGGGTCGCCGAGGTGCCGATCACCTTCGTGGAGCGGCGGCACGGTGCCAGCAAAATGAACCGGTCCATCGTCACCGAGGCACTGGGGCGCGTCACCGTGTGGGGCCTGCGCTCACGGCTGCAACCGCTCACGCACCTGCGGCGGGCCAGGTGACGAAGAGCGCCTCCGACTTACCCGGAAACGGCTCCCCCCGGACATCGCGCCCAACCACGACGCCGACCCGACACGCGATCCGAACGCCCGATCGCCGCCCGAACACTCCGATTGCCTGGGCCAGTCGACGGCGCGGCGGCGGTGACACCGGCCTCCGGCCGGCGCCCCATCGGATCTGCCACGACCCTCCCGGCGTCCTCGGTCAGTCCTGGCCGACGGCGGCGCCCTCGTGTGTCTGACCGGTGTGCGGCACTGGTGACTGCTGCCCGTGCTGCATGCGGTCCCGCCGCTCATCGGCGTCGGCCCCGTCACCGCGGACGCCGGACCGGTGCCCGGGCGCGGGTCGGTGGGCGGACGCCGCATATGTCGCGTACTGGGCGCTGTCGACCATCGCCTCGCTGTCGGAGGCCGCGTTGGCCAGGCTCGCGCAGCACAGGCCGAGCAGCATCCCGCCCACGACGAAAGGCAGGACGCGGAGCCGGGGCGGTGGCGCCAGCAGGGCCCGAACCCGCTGCGGGACCGCGCCGCCGGTCGCGGCCAGCGCCGCGCCCCGGGACGAGTGCGCGGTGGACGCGAGGGCGGCCCGGGCCACCGCGCGGGCGGCGACCGTACGGTCGCCGGCACGCGCCGCCACCTCGTCGGCCCAGCGCTTCAGGACGAAGTCGCCCGCGGTGGCCAGCGGCCGCAGCAGCGGATTCGCGGCCGCCGCGAGCCGCCAGACGGTCTGGAAGACATGGTGCCCGCACCGCAGATGGGCCCGCTCGTGCGCCAGCAGCGCCTCCCGCTCGCCATCGGCGAGGCAGCGCAGCATGCCCCGGGACACCACGATCCGCCCCGGTGCACCGGGCAGCGCGAACGCCAGCGGGGAGTCGTCATCGAGCACGACCAGCTCGGTGTCGCCGGGCAGCCGCGCGCACTCCCGCCGCGCCCACCTGACGTGGCGGGCCTGGCGTACAGCGGCGGCTGCGAGGGCCACGCTCGCGATGAGCAGGGCGAGCGCGCTGCCCACCGCGATGACGAGGTGCACCGGGTCCGCGGCGCGCAACGCCGACACCGACCAGCGTCCTTCCTCGGCGACCTCGGGCATCTGCGCGAGCCCGGTGAACGCCAGCAGGGCCAGCGACCCCAGCCAGCCGACCACCGTGACCAGCGCAACGCAGGCCAGTGCCCAGGCGGCCGGACACGGAGGCAGCCGCCGCGCCGACCGGGGTGCGAACGCCGCGAGGACGACGGTGAGAAGAAACGGGATGTAGACGCTGATCCGCACCGCTCACGGCCCTTCGCCGGACCGCGTGGCGTGGTCGGCGTGGTCATCCCCGGCCAGCAGCCGTTGCAGCAACTGCCCGTCGCGCTCGGAGAGTTCGGAGACGAACCGGGCCAGCACCGCCTCCCGGTCGGAGCCGTGCTCCAACAGCGTACGCATCTGCTCGGCGGTGTGGGACGCCTCGTCCCGAGCCGGCTCGTACGCGTAACTGCGCCCCTCCCGGTGCCGGACCAGCACCCCTTTGTCGTACAGCCGCGACAGGATCGTCAGCACCGTGGTGTACGCCAGGTCCGCCGGCAGCACTTCCCTGACCTGCCTCGCCGTCAACGAGCCATCGGCTGCCCAGAGAGCAGCCAGCACACTGCTCTCCAACTCCCCCCTGCCCCGCCTGCGGGACGACCCGCCGCCTTCGTCGTGGTGTCCGTCTCGCACTGACCATGCCTCTCTCCGGCCCGGGCTCTCAGGCTAAACCTTCCCCCTCATGAGCGCCGTGCTTGCCTCAACGATCGGCCCGCTGCGTCAGACCACGTCACGGCACGTGGAGGGCAAGCCTGGGGAGCTATCCGCGTGCGTGATCGAGAGGCAGAGGGTGAAGACCTTCACCAGCGTCCCGGCTGGCCGCAAAGCGGAGCAGCGTCGCCGACCCCCTCGGACTGCTTGCTCGCGTGGCTGGCCACGCTCCGTTGCCGACACCCGTCTGATCTCCCGGGTGGGTGCCGCCCGCCCCGCCATCCGCAAAGTCCCATCGGACGGCGGCTCCGCCGGCACTCGTCGAGCACGCCACCCGCCTCGGCATCGACATGGAATCGTACGACTCCACCAGGAGCGGAAGAACATGGAAGTCACCGGGTAGGGCGAGAACGACACACACCGGTCCCGCGCTGCGCCGTCGACAGCGCTACGGCGCCGGCGGCCGCCGCGACGGACAGCACCGCCGCCGCGACCCTCACGACCGCGCCGCTGCAGGCCCGGTCCGTGGAGTCCTGCGGCGCCGGCTCAGCAAAGTCCCGATGAAGGCGCCCGCCCAGGCAAGGGGCGCGGCCACCGGCTCGGGCACCGGCCCGCAACGGCCGCCACTCCACCACGGCAGCCTCCTTCCCCACTGCCCCGCCACCACCCGGCATCACCTCGACGACCGGTCGCGCCCCAACGGCGGGGAAGGCCCCAGAATCCGAACCGGAACCATAACAGCCCCAGGGCCTTCCGCCGGCAGCCCCTTAACGGAGGCAGGTGCTGTCACGTTGGCTGATCGCATGGGATGGTCATGCTCGGGAGGGTCTTGTCGTGGAGAGCGCGTTGCCGTCGTGCAGGGGGCACCGGTACCCGGTGGAGATCATCTCTCATTGCGTGTGGCTGTGCTTCGGGTTCCCGCTCAGCTTCCGTGAGGTCGAGGAGCTGATGCTCGAGCGGGGTGTCATCGTCTCCTGTGAAAGCATCCGCCGCTGGTGCCTGAAGTTCGGCCAGGCCTACGCGAACTCCTTGCGCCGTCGGCGCCCGCAGCCTGGCGACAAGTGGCATCTGAATGAGGCCTTCATCAGCGTCAACGGGGAGCGGAAGTACCTGTGGCGGGCCGTCGGCCAGGACGGGAACGTGCTCGACATCCTGGTCCACAACCGCCGGGACAAGGCCGCGGCCAGGCGGTTCTTCCGCCGGCTCCTCAAGAAGACCGGGTCGACGCCGCGGGGGGATCGTCACCGGCAAGCTCCGCTCCTACGGCGCCGCCCACCGTGAGGTGATGCCCTCGGTGGAGCACCGCTCACACAAAGGGCTGACCAACCGGGCGGAGAACTCACACCAGCCGACCCGGCAACGCGAATGACGTACGACAACGGACACGAACTTCCGTGAGCGGAACTGCGACCCGCGGTCGGAATGAACAATGCATCCGGCGACCTGGCCGCGACGGGCCACTGCGGATTCAAGGGCTCTCACCGCGAGGCTGGATTTCATTCGGGCGTCGATGGAATAGCCCACGATGCGGCCGGAGTACACGTCCTTGATGGCACACAGATACAGCTTGCCCTCGCCGGTTGGGTGCTCGGTGATGTCTGTCAGCCACAACCGGTTCGGCCCGTCGGTGGTGAAGTTCCGCCGCACCAGGTCATCGTGGACCGGTGGCCCGGCTTTGGCGTTCTTGCCGCGGCCTCTTCGCTTGCCGAAGGCGCTCCACCAGCCGTTGTCCCGGCAGATCCGCCAGGCGGTCCGCTCGGCCATCGCCTCGCCGGCGGCGCGGGCCTCGTCGAGCAGGAAGCGGTGGCCGAACTCTGGATCGTCGCGGTGCGCGTCGAACAGGGCGTTGGCCCGGTATGCCTCGGCCATCTCGGCGTCGGTGACCGGTCTGGTCAGCCACCGGTAGTAGGGCTGGCGGGCCAGCCCGAGCACCCGGCACGTCACCGCCACCGGCACCCGGTGAGGGGCAGCGGCGGCGGCCAGCTCGCGGACGAGCGGGTACATCATTTTGCCGGCAGGTTCGCCTGCGATAGATACGCCGCTGCCCTTCTGAGGACCTCGTTCTCCTGCTCCAGCAGCCGGATGCGCTTGCGGGCCTCGCGCAGCTGGGCCGACTCACCCGACGCCGCTGCCGGCCTGGCGCCCTCGTCGGTGTCGGCACGGCGCAGCCACTTCGACAGAGTGATCGGGTGGACGCCGAAGTCGGCGGCGATCTGTTCCAGCGTGACGCCGGGCTCGCGGTTACGCGCGACCCGCACGATGTCCTCGCGGAACTCCTTCGGATACGGCTTGGGCACTGCGACATCCTTCCAGGCCGCCTCTCAGCAAGCCAGGTCAGGTGTCACCTATCCGTGCAGCAGTCCCGGGCTCAGCTCGTGGTTGCCAGCTGTGTCACTCGTATGGATGGCTGGCCTGCGGATTTGCCGCCCTCTCGCATCGGATGCGGTTTTCTCGCACCTGATGCGAGTGACGGAGGGTGGCGGAATGGTGGGGTTCAGCGGGCCGGTGCCGGGGGCGGCGGGGCTGCATATGGTCGACGGAGCACCTCTGCTGCGGCCGGAGGAACAGGTCTTCGCGGCGATGCTGACAGGGTTCGCCAACCAGCAGCTCGCGCGGAATCTGGCCCGGACGACGGTGGAGGGCCGGGAGAACACGGTGAAGGCGTTTGCGGCCTACGTGAACGCCTACCCGTGGCTGTGGACGCCGGCGCTGGTCGACGAGTGGCTCGGTGACCTGCGCTCCCTGCGGGATCTGAAGCGCTCGACGATCCGCTCGTACTCCGAGGCCGTGCGGGCCTTCTGCCACTTCATTACCGATCCGCTCTACGAGTGGACGGCGACCTGCGAGAAGCGGTTCGGCACTCATCCGGTGCAGGTGGTGCACGAGTGGAACACCGCGGTGCACGTCCAGGACAACGAGGCGGACGCGAAGAAGCGCGCGTTCACGAAGGCCGAGCTGCACGCGTTCTTCGCGCACTGCGACGACGAGGTCGCCCGCATCCGGGCCTTCAGCCGCAAGGGCTGGCTGCCCGCATTCCGCGACGCGACGTTGTTCAAGACCGCCTACGCCTACGGACTGCGGCGCAATGAGACGCGGATGCTGGACGCCGCCGACTTCGGCCGCAACCCGCACGGACGCGAGTTCGGCGAGTGCGGCCGGTGCCAGGTCCGGTTCGGCAAGGCGAAGAAGGGCTCGCCGCCCAAGCGCCGCGGGGTGCTGACCGTGTTCGACTGGACCCCGGACGTCCTGGACGAGTGGTTCACCGAGGTCCGCCCGTTGTTCGACACCGACGACAACCCGGCGGCCTGGCCCTCCGAGCGGGGCATGCGGATCGGCTGCCAGCGGCTCAACTCCCGCTTCATCGCCTACCGCAAGGCCCTGGGCCTGGACGACGGACTCGACTTCCACTCCTTCCGAAGGTCCTACGTCACCCACCTCATCGAGGACGGCTGGGACCCGCGCTTCGTCCAGGAGCAGGTCGGCCACGAGCACGCCAGCACCACCTCTCTTTACACCTGCGTCTCCTTGGACTTTCGCACCCGCACCCTGCGGCGGCACCTGGACTCCACCATCGCCGCGGCCCTCCAGACCCAGACCGGGAGGCAAGCATGAAACGCAAGGTGGGATACACGTGGCGGCTGCGCGAGATCATGGCCCAGCAGCAGATCTTCACGGCTACCGAACTGGTGCCGCTGCTGCGCGAGCGGGGCATCGATCTGTCCGCCTCCCAGGTCCACCGCCTGGTCTCCGGCACCCCGGAACGTCTGTCGTTGCAGGTCATGGCCGCGCTCTGCGACATCCTGTCCTGCACCCCGGCCGACCTGGTGGCCACCACCGCCGAAAACGCCGGCGTCCGCAAGACCGCCACCGGAGACCTGCCCGCCCCGCCCGCGAACGTCGCAAAGCTGCGGCCCCGCGCCGCCCGCATCCTGCCCGACGCATGACCCGTTCCCACGCCACCGACGACCAGTACGAACGCTGGTACATGGCGGAGTGCTGCCGCTGCGGCCGCCGCAGACACAAGGCCGGCACCTGGCCGGACGGGTATGTCTGCCGGACCTGCTCGCACCGCGCCGTCCGGACAAGGGGCATCTGCCCGGGATGCGGCCGGGACCGTGCCCTTCCCGGGCTCCGCCCCAGTGACGGGGCTCCGATCTGCACTACCTGCGCCGGCTTCTCCCAGACCTTCGACTGCTCACGGTGCGGATTCGAGGGCAAGCTCCTGGGCGGGCGACTGTGTGAACGCTGCACGCTCACCGACCGCCTCACCGCGCTCCTGGACGACGGCACCAGTCATATCCGTCCCGCGCTGGTCCCGCTGTTCGACCTGCTGGTGGCGATGGACAAACCCAGGAGCGGGCTGGCCTGGCTGGAGATGCGCCGCGGCCAGCCGGGAAACGCCTCACAGTTGCCGCGGCGGCTCGGCCTCGGCCAGGTCCCGCTGACCCACGACGCCTTCCACGAGCTCCAGCCCTGGCGGGCCGCCGCTCATCTGGAAGAACTCCTGATGACCTGCGGAGTCCTGCCCGCGGTCGACAAGTATCTCTGTTCCTTCCAGCGCTGGCTTCCCGGGCACCTGGCCGACATCGCCGATCCCGAGCACGTCAAGACGATCAGACTCTTCGCGACCTGGCGCGTCCTTCCTCGGCTGCGGGCCCGCGCCGAGCGAAGCCACATCACCCCCAGCGTCCGACGGTTCGCCGCCGAGCAGATCAAGTACGCTACCGCCTTCCTGCAATGGCTCGGTGAGCGCAACAGCACCCTCGCGTCCTGCGGCCAGATCGACATCGACGCCTGGTACGCCGAGAACACCGAACACGGCCGCACCTGCCTGCGAGCCTTCCTCAACTGGGCCGTGCAGGGCCGCCACTGCCGACGCTCTCTTTCCATCCCCGCTATGAAGGTCTCCCGGCGGGCCGCACTGAGCGAGGACGAGCGCCTCGATGCCCTCGGCCGACTGCTGACCGACGCGGAGATTCCGATGCGTCTGCGTGTCGCAGGAGTCATCGTGCTCCTCTACGCGCAGCCCGTGAGCCGCATCGTCCGGCTCAGCGTCGACGACGTGATCCGCGTCGGCGAGACCGTGCTGCTGAGGCTCGGGGATCCAGCCTCGCCCGTTCCCGCACCGGTCGCTGACTTGCTGCTGGAGCACATCGCGAACCGCGACAACATGAACACCGCCACCAACCCGGCGTCCCGCTGGCTCTTCCCGGGCCGCCGAGCCGGCCAGCCGTCCCGCCCGGATCATCTGTCCGCGCTCCTGAACGAGGTCGGGGTCCCGGCCGCCGCTGCCCGCGGCACCGCCATCCGCCAGCAGCTCCTCGAACTGCCCGCCCCTGTCGCCGCGGACGCCCTCGGCTACCACGACAATGAGGTTCCCCCGAGATGCGGGGAATGGTGACAACGGGTCAGATGGGTCTCATGAGAGGAGCCCAGACGATGCCTGCGCCGAGGAAGTACCCGCTGGAGTTGCGAGAGCGTGCGGTGCGGATGTACCGGACTGCTGAGCCGAAGCCCGTGATCCGCCGCATGGCCGAGGAACTCGGTGTGCATCACGAGGCCCTGCGGGGCTGGATCCGGCAGGCCGAGGCCGACGCCGGCGAGCGGGATGACCTGCTCACCACCGAGGAGAGGGAAGAGCTCGCCCAGCTGCGACGCGAGGTGCGGGACCTGCGCCGGGCGAATGAGGTCCTGCGGACGGCCTCGGCTTTTTTCGCCGCGCAGCTCGACCCGACCCGGCCCAGGTAAGAACGCTCCTCGACGAGCACCCGCACCTGGGGGTCGAGCCCGTCCTGCGGGAACTGCACATCCCCTCCTCCACCTACTACCGCTGGCGCCAGGCCGAGAAGGAGCCCTGTGAACGGATCCGCCAGGACACCGAGCTGATCGGACAGATTCGGCAGATCCACCGGGACTCCGGCGGCATCTACGGATCACCCAGGATCCATGCCGTCCTGAAACGCGAGGGTGTCCACGTCGGCCGCAAGCGGGTCGAGCGGCTCATGCGCCAGGCCGGCCTGGCCGGGATCAGCCCGCGGCGGAGCAAGGGCTTCACCCGCCGGGACCCGGACGCCGAAATCGCCCCTGACCTGGTGCAACGTGACTTCACGGCACGCGCACCGAACCGGCTGTGGGTCACCGATCTGACCATGGTCTCCACTCTGGAGGGACCGCTCTGGCTATCGGCGATCCGCGATGCCTTCTCCCGCAGAGTCGTGGCCTGGGAGACCTCTGCCCGCGCGGACGCCGACCTGGTCCTCACCTCCCTGGAGTACGCGCTGGCCAGCCGCGAGGTCGCCCCCGGCGAACTCGTCCACCATGCCGACCACGGCACGCAATATACGTCCATCAAGCTCACAACGCGCCTGGTCAGAGCGGGTATCCAGGCGTCCATGGGCTCAGTCGGCGACTCATACGACAATGCCTTGGCGGAGAACCTGTGGATGCTGGTCAAGACGGAGTGCATCCGCGGCCGCGTCTTCGCGACCAGAGCTGAGGCCAACCTCGCGCTCTTCGAGTACATCGACGGCTTCTACAACCCCCGCCGCATCCAGAAGCGGCTCGGCTACCTCAGCCCCATCGAGTTCGAGGAGAAGCACTACGCCGACCAGGCAGCAGCCGAACAAGTGAACCTGAAACCACGTCAAGCCGCCCTGACCAGCTAGTCAGCCACTCCCGCACAGCGGGGGAACCTCACAAAACCACCAGCCGCCTGATCAGAGAGACCGGCGGGACATGGAGCCGATACGCCGCCGGCGATCACACGGACGACCATGCACACGCCCAGACCTGTGCCCGCGGAACGTGAAGGCAGGCTGGTGCACCGACCTGCTAAGATCTCCGTCAGTAGTGAGCCTTCCTGGCCCGGATACAACATCCGCCCAGGGAGGCTTTTTTCATGGCCCCGGCGCCGCTTATCCGGAGACCAGCGCTCATCAAACAGGCGTCAGCCCCAAGCCTCGGTATCACCCGACCCGGGCATGCGGGGCGCGCGCCGGTTGGCCACCTCTGCAAAGGAGTCACGTGCCAGACGTATCCATTCGCCTCGCAGGCATCGCCGACCGCCCCGTAGTGGAGCGGCTATGGCTGATGTTCCGCCATGACATGTCGGAGTTCGACAGTCTGCTGCCCAACACTGACGGAACCTTCCGCAGCGACCGGCTCCACATGGCCTTCTCTGAGCCCGACTGGGCGCCATACCTCCTCACAAGCGGTGACAGCCCCGCTGGGTTCGCGTTCGTCCGCAGTCTGACCGCACCGACACGGGTGCTGAACAGCTTTTTCGTGGTGCGCGGCGCACGGCGGACAAGGATCGGGCTGCACGCTGTTCAGGAGATCGCGGCCAGACACCCAGGCTCGTGGGAAGTCGCGTTTCAGGATGCCAACATCGCCGCGGTGCACTTCTGGCGTCGCGTCGCCACGGAGATCGCCGACGACGCATGGACAGAGGAACGCAGACCGACACCAGGTCGGCCCGACCTGCCTCCTGACGTCTGGATCTCGTTCAACACCCCTGCGAAGACGCACGACTGAGCATCAAAGCGGGGAAGCCGCCGAGCACACTCGGCGGCACCGCCCACGCTGGCTGGGCAAGGCAATGGGGGTCACCGAGCTGCTTTCGCTACACACCGTCAACATCGCCCTCGCTGCACCCAAGAACTGGCGACAGTTGAATACGCGAGCCCACCAATACACCAGTCCCGAGGCCGGCCCCTTAACCGGGCACGTCCATACGCTGCGTGCCAATCACGGAAAGTAGCCGTAGCGCCTCCTCTGCGGGAGAACCGGGCTCGACCGTATAGAGCACGAGCTGTTGGTCCTGGTCGGTGATGTCGAGGAGGTCGCAGTTGAGGGCGATGGGGCCGATCAGTGGATGGTTGACGGTCTTGCGCAGGGTGGGCTCGGGGCGCACGTCGTGGGCGGCCCACAGCCGGGCGAACTCCGCGCTGCCGGAGAGGAGGTCACCAACCAGCTTGGCCACCTCGGGGTCGTCGGGGTAGCGGGCGGCAGTGGCCCGCAGGCGCCGGGCTGCAGCGCGGGCGAACGCCTCCGCGTCGAACGGGTCGTACAGCAGCCGCTCCCGCGATGGCGGTGCGAGGTAGGCACGGCGCACGAGGTTGCGCTCGTGCCGGGGGAGAGGGGAGAAGTCCTCCAGGAGGGCGGCGGCCATGTCGTTCCAGGCGATCACCTCGTAGGTCGCGGAGAGCACGATCGCCGCGGTGTGCGGCAACCGCCGCAGCAGGTCGAGGATGCTCCGCGGCACTTCACGTGAGGGCCCGGTCGGCGGGCCGGGCGGCGCGCCGGCGAGGTGGTGCAGGTGGTCGCGCTCGGCGTCCGACAGGCGCAGGGCTCGGGCTAGGCCGGCGAGTACCTCGCGCGACGGACGCGGGCCGCGGGCCTGCTCCAGCCGCGTGTAGTACTCGGTCGAGATGAACGCCAGATGCGCCACCTCCTCGCGGCGCAGCCCCGGTGTGCGGCGGCGCGGCCCGGCGGGCACGCCCACGTCGGCAGGGGCGATGCGCTCGCGCCTGCTGCGCAGGAAGCCGGCCAGCTCTCGTCTGTCCATACCTCCAGTGTGCGCTCGGCCGCGGAGCCGATCCAGGCACTAGCGGTGCCTGGATCGGCTCCGCGGCCGAGCGCAGGCTTGCTGCCATGAACAACGCACGGATCACCCGCACCTCCATGCCCACCGGCGTGGGCCTGTTGTTAACGGTGGCGCGCATCCAACCAGTCCCGGCGCGCACAGCATCCCCCGGCCAGTGATACCGAGCCGACGAATTGCACCTTATCAACCAGAAAGGGACATAAATCATGATCAAAATGGTCATCACATTGAAGCGTCGCGAGGGTATGACTCATGACGAGTTCACCCACTACCAGCGGAACATTCACAGGCCGCTGCTCATGTCCATCCCGGAGGCGGAGCAGTACATCCGCCGATTCGTGGTGTCTTATCCCGTCCCCGCCCCGAACTATCCCGAGCCGGACTATGACTCGGTGGTCGAGGCGTGGTTCGACACGATGGACGACCTCAACGCGTTCTACTTCTGCGAGAACTTCCTGAAGAATGTCGACCCAGATCATGAGAACTTCATCGACTTGAACGCCTTTGGACGCATCATCTCCGAAGAGGAAGTCGTCATCGGCTGAGGGCCAGTAACTGCTGGTCACGGAGCCGCCTATTGATCTTTAACTGGTGTTGTCGGGCAGGGCTGTTTCGAGTGTGAGGCCGGTTCCGGCGAGGCAGCCGTCGATGATGTCGGGCCGGTACTGGAGTGATTTCAGCTTGCGTTTCACCGCGCGGAGGAGTTCGTCGAAGGTCTGGGCGGTGAGGTTGCCGAGGTCGCGTTTCAGAAGGGACCAGATGCCTTCCTGCGGGTTCAGGTCAGGTGCGTAGGGCGGCATTTGGACCACGGTCAGCCAGTCGGTCTTCTCGATGAACTCCCGTAAGGGGCGGACGAGGTGGGTGGCCAGGTTGTCCCAGATGAGGATGACCGGGCCGCCGAGCTGCTGGTGGGCCCGGCGGATCAGGTCGCGGTAGTCCTTCCAGGTCAGACTCTTCAGCTCGCCCCTGCGGCCACGGTGGGTGCGTAGGTGAGGGAAGAACCGGGACCGGCGGCCCGGTCTGTAGCAGACCACGCCGGCGACGTGGATCCTGCCGGTTCCCCCGCCGCGGACCCTCACCACGGGGGTGACGCCCCAGGGCGCCCAGGTCTTCGCACGCGGCGGCCTCACCGACTGCCCGGACCCGTCCTCGAACAGGACCCAGGCCCCCAAGGCCGCCGCCATCCTTTTACCTCCGGCCAGGTCTCCTCCTTCCACACCTGCACGGCCTCCTCGTCCCGCTCAGTCGCCCGGCGGGCCGGCTGCTGCCAGGACCAGCCGTGCCGCCGCAGGAGTTTCCACGTGCCCTCGACCGTGTACGACACATGGAACAACCGGCCGATCACCACCTTCACCCGGGCCATGAGCCAGCGGACCACGGGCCAACTCCCGCTCAAGCCCGGCGATCTGCTCACCCGGCAACCGTGGACGGCCCGGCGATCCCCTCGACACCAAACCGGCCTCACGCCGCTCCCGCCAGGCCTTGCGCCACCGCTCGACCGACCGCACCGACACCCGCAGCTCCGCCGCGATCCTCGCGTTCGCCTGTCCCGCCTCGAACCGGGCCCCGGCCTCCAGCCGGATCCGTTCCCGGGCCGCCCACTCCTTGTCGGACAGCCCACCCCCTCGCACATATCTCACACCACATTGAGATAGCGCACACAGCAGCAGACTGCCAGCCGAACCGGGACGACATCACCCGTTCAAAATCAGTAACGCTAAATCCCGTTCCGATACTCCCCCCAAGGGCCAGGGCAGGTCCTTGACGCTGCCGTCGGCCGCGCGCCGCACCCAGGGCTGCCCGCCGAAGTTGATCTCGGGGTAGATGCACACGTAGCCGGACGGGCAGTCGATTTCCGCCTCGGGCCGCGCCGTGCCGGTCTCGTGGGAAGCGGAGGCCGGGGTCGCCAGCGGACAGAGGGCCAGGGCGGCGACGGCCGCGGCACGCATCATGTTTTTGATCACGGCACTACACATACTGGCCGGCGGGCCGTGCCGGGCCTGTTCCCCCGCGGGTTCACCCCAGCAGCCGAGCAAGGAGCCAGCGCGACACGTCCGGTGCCGCTGTCACCTGGCCCAAACGGTCGCCACTGCCGGAGAAGGGGGGCGCAGAGCCGGGACGCTGAGGGGGTGCCTGGGTTTGCCGGGAGGGTCCTCTCCGTCGTCTCCCCGCCCGCACCTTCACCACTCGGGGTTGACCGCTGCGCGTCTCCGACTTACATGCTCCGCTGCGGGCCAGGACGGCGGCGGTCGTATCGCGGGCCGGTTGGTCAATCACGCCTTGGTGAACTCCTTCGAGTTGAGCAGCCCGGAGCCGAGGGACCATAGGGCGAACATGTGCTCACCTGTGCTCAGCGAGGAGCGGTACCGCCCTGAGACTCTGCCTCCAGGAGCGCGAGCAGCCCGGGGAATCTCTTCTCAATGTCCGCGCGTCGTAGTCGGATGCCCTTGCGGTTGCCGTAGTCGATCTCGTCAATGAGACCTGCCTCGCGTAGGACCCGAAAGTGGTGGGTCTGGGTCTGCTTCGAGATCGGAAGATCGAACGAGTTGCACCCCCGCTCGTTGTCGCTGCGGTCGGCGGCCAACTTCGTCATCACCGAACGACGGTGCTCGTCGGCGAGGGCGCGAAACACCGCACCCAGATCGAGCACATCGGTCTCCGGGCCGACCATGTTCTTCCCGGCCACGCGGCACCCCCTTCAGGTACGACTTGAATCGTACCTGAAGGGTGTGCTCCACTGAGGTACGAAATTTTTCGTACCTCAGTTCCGGTTGCGCTGCCCCGTGCCGCCGCTCCCCGAGACCCGGCCCGGCGCTCGCCGAGACCTGGTCGTCGACACTCCGAGAGGTCATCGTCATGAAGAAGCTCGAGGTGCTGATAGTCGGTGCTGGAATTGCAGGGCCTGCACTCGCGTACTGGCTCTCCCGGAGTGGATACCGGCCGACGGTCGTCGAACATGCCCGGCAGCTGCGCTCCGGTGGGAGCGCGATCGTCGTGAAGGGGCCCGCGATCCCGGTCGCCGACCGCATGGGCATCCTCCCGCAGCTCCGCGGGCTCGCCACCCGCAACCGGTCGCTGACCCTGCTCGACTCCGGCGGCAGGCGAATCCTGCAACTTCCGCTCGCCTCTGACGAGGCGCCGAGGGCCGAGGTGACCCGAGCCGACCTGTCCGAGGTGCTCCACCGGTCGGCGCAGACCGAGGCCGAGTTCTTGTTCGACGACACGGTCACTGCTCTCGCCCAGAACGGAGGTGGGGTCGACGTCACCTTCCGGCGGTCCGCGCCACGGCGCTTCGACTTGGTAGTCGGTGCCGATGGGGTGCACTCCACCGTACGGCGCCTGATATTCGGACCCGAGCGGCAGTTCGCGAGCGACCTGGGCCTGTACGGCGCGACCGTGCCGCTGGAACCCGACGCCATCGAGGACCCGAGTGAGATGACGATGCTGACTGTGCCGAACCGAATGTTGGTCGTCCACCCCTCGCGGACCACTCCGCTCGCGATCTTCACCTTCCGGGCCGAACAGCCGGCGCCCCACGACCGCAAGAACATCGCCCTTCACAAGCAGACCGTGGCCGACGCCTACGCCGACGTGCCGTGGCGGGCACCGGAACTCGTGGCGGCGTTCCTCAACCACCCGGCTCCGTTCTTCGACCCCCTGACCACCGTCCGGGTGCCCTCGTGGTCCCGCGGACGGGTCGTACTGCTCGGGGACGCGGCGGCGGCGACAGCCCTGCTGGGCGACGGGTCCAGCATGGCGATGGCGGGCGCATACGCCCTCGCAGAAGAGCTCGCCGCCCATCCCGGTGATCACGTCCGCGCCTTCGCCGCCTACCAGTCGCGGCTCCGCCGTGAGGTAGGTCCGCGGCAGCGACGCGTCGGTCTGCTCTCCAGGCTCATGGTGCCCCGCACCCGGCAGGGCCTCGCGGTGCGCAACGCGGTGGGCCGCGCAGTCGGTCGCACGTACCGGATCGCCTCTCGCGAAGCCGCAAACCGGTAGACCGGCGCTGTCACGTTGGGTGAGCGGGGTGGGATGGTCTTCGGGGTGATCGTGGTGGAGGGGGTCGTCCGTGGAGGTCGCGTCGCCGTCGTACAAGGGGCACCGGTACCCGGTCGAGGTGGTCTCCCCCTGCGTGTGGCTGTACTTCCGCTTCCCGCTGTCCTGCCGCGAGGTCGGGGAACTGATGCCCGGGCGCGGCGTGATCGTCTCGTACGAGACCGTGCGACGGTGGTGTCGGAAGTTCGGGCAGGCCTACGCGAACGGGCTTCGCCGCAGGCGTCCCCGGCCCGGCGGCACATGGCACCTCGACGAAGTCTTCATCAAAATCAACGGCGAGCAGAGGTATCGGTGGCGGGCTGTGGACCGGGACGGCAACGCCCCTCGACATCCTCGTGCACAACCGCCGCGACAAGGCCGCAGCCGGAGGGTTCCTCCGCAGGCTGATGACGAGGACCCGGGCAGTGCCGAGGGTGATCGTCACCGACAAGCTCCGCTCCTGCAGCGCCGCCCACCACGAGGCCATGACCGCCGTCGAGCACCGCTCGCACAAGAGACCGAACAACCAGGCCGAGAACAGCCACCAGCCGACGAGGCAACGCGAACGGGTTATGAAGGGCTTCCGCTCCGTGGGCGGGGCGCAGAGGTCCCTGTCCGCGTTCCGTGGCATCTCACCCCACTTCCGGCCCCGTCGCCACCCGATGCCCGCACCTCACTACCGAGCCGAAACGACCGTCCGCTTCACCATCTGGGAGCAGATCACCGGCATCACGGACCGACCCGCCACGGCCCGGAACCCGGCCCCACCACACCTCGACACACCGTCAAACGCCCACACACCCAACAACGTGACAACGCCCGCCGACAAACTCAGTAGTACCAGAGGGCCAGCGCCCTGCAAGGACGCCGGCTCTCTTATTGGATGATCTCAGTCGACCTTCGCAGTGACTTGCTCACTGAGAGAGCGAGCTAGTTCGCCGAGACGGGCTGGGTTCCGCTTGAGGCCTCGCGCGCCAAGGAAGCGAAGGAGATCGAAGAAAATTTCATCCGACGGGATCTTTGCGTCCAGGAGCATGGCAAGGGGGCCAGGCTCGCCGTACGGGACCTGACGAGGGCGCGATACCTCGCGGGCGGTGTCCTCAGTTGCTTCTGGCGTGGGTGACTGCAGACGTGGTTCGGGGATCGCCTCCGATGGCGAAACTGGTGCGGGGACAGCAGCTGTCAGGGCGGTGTCAGCGCTGTCAGTGATTACGTCGTAATCACCTGCAGGGCTGGTTTCTTCTCCCTCCCGCGCACCGCTTGCAGATGCGTCGATGGGTGCGGCGTCCCCCTCAGGAGGTGTATGAGTGCTGTCCCCTTGTCCCTCTGCGGTCTCCTCCTGCTGGATCTTCCGTAGGCGTCCCCTTTCCTCCTCTTTCCGAGCCCGTTCCGCCTTGAGCTCTGCCAGGGCTTCTTCCTGTTCATGGGCGGGCTTATTGCCGACTGCGCGCAAGAGGTCGATCGGCTCCTCGCCGATGCGCGCTTGCAGCTCTGGGGTGAGGCTGAGCAGAGCCAGGCGTTGTGACACCCAGCCCTGGGAGCGGTGCAGGCGTTTGGCCAGGGCTCGCTGACTTCCGTGGATGGCGAGCAGACGCTGCAGGGCGCGGGCTTCGTCGATCTCGTCGAGGTCTTGCCGGTGGATGTTGGCGACGAGAGCAGACTCCAGGATGCTTTCGGCGTCGTCACCCTGGTCGTCGTCAACCATCACCTTGACTGTTGCCAGCCCGGCTTCCCTGGCTGCGGCAAGACGGCTGCTTCCGTCTACGACGACGTAGGTGGTGTCCGGTTCGAGTTCGGTTTCCTTGCTCGGGTTGGCGCCTACGTAGGCCTCCCGGGTCATGATCGTGATAGCGACCTTCTGGCCGTGATCTTTTAGGCTGTTGGCAAGGTCGGTGAGATCTCCGAGGCTTGAACGCGGGTTGTCCGGGTTGAGGCTGATGCGGTCCGGAGGCAGCTTCGTTGGAGGAGCGACTCCTTCGGTGGGGACCCCAGTCGCGGCTGCAACGGCCTGGCGGCGTGCGCTGACGGGACGTACTCCCCCGCCGAAGCGGCCGGCTCCGAGCTGGTCTGCCTTGCTCACAGCACCTCCCGGGCGAGAGCACGCATCCCCACGGCTTGCTGGGATTTAGGCGCGTATGACAGCAGGGGTTGCTTCACTCGGACAGCTTCCTTCTGTTCCTTGAGGTCTCCGATGAGCCCGACGACCCGTGGGTCCTTTATGTCGACCCAGCCCTGCAGCGAAGAGGTGGCGATGTAACCACGGCGCGAGTCGTACAGGTTGACGACGATACCGAGGTAGTCGATGTCGATCTGGAGGTCGCCGCGCAGATCGTCGATCTGCGTGGTGAGTAGTTCGTAGGCGTCTGCAGAGCTGTCTTCGGCTTGTACAACGATCAGTGCGCCGGACTGCCCGGGCTTTTCTCCGTTACGTCGGCGCCCGTAGTAGGCCGCGGCGTCCATGCTCAGGCCGAGGCTCGGAGGACAGTCGACGATGATTACGTCGTAATCATCGTCGAGTGGCGCCAGAGCCCTCTCCAGGGCGGCTTCCCTGGCCCGCACTGCGGAAAGACGCACGTCGAGCAGGAAGGCGTCGTGGCATGCCGGCAGGAGGTGAAGGCGTCCACCGAAGGCGTCGTCGTCGATGGAGACGAT